>JBLMXX010000152.1:0-5944 GCA_050257995.1 Acidobacteriota bacterium
CCTCGCGAGAACCGACCGCGCGCCGGATGTGCTTGAGCGGCAGGCGCACCAGGCTCTGGAACATCTGCGCGGGACCGATACGGGCAAGATACTCCATCTCCTCGCGCGTCCAAAAGTGCCCTTCGGTCGTCGTGGTACGCTCCGCTAAAGCGCGGCGCAGGTCCTCTGCGGTCTTGCCAGGGAAGAGGGTGGTGGCGGTGCCAATCGTCGGCAGGACGTGCGAATCGCTGCCGCCGGTCTCGGCTAACCGGAGCACTCGCTCGTTGAGCTCGCGCACCTGCTTGACCACCACTTTGCCGGCGATAGACGGGTTCAGGGTCTCGAATCCATCGAAGTGAATCCCATCGCTCGCGTTATTGTGGATGCGCATCAACCCGTTCCGGCCGATGGAGCGGATCATCCAACTCATTGGGTGCGGCGCAATGACCATGCCGCCTTGTTCGTGGACCTGAGCAATCGTCTTGTCGAGCGATTGGAGCGAGCGGACGGGCTTGTCGATTCCGAGGACGAGGAGATGCCCTTCGATCGTCGTGACTTCTATGCCGGTCATGACCTGAAACCGATACCGCCGCCTTGCCGCCAGGTTGCGCGCCTCATCCGCGCCGTCAAACATATCGTGATCCGTGATCGCGATCAAGTCCAGGTCGGTCTCGTTTTCGACAAATTCTAGCACCTGTTCGACGGTTGCCATTCCATCGCTGTGCGTTGTATGAATGTGAATATCTGCTTTACCCATTTCCAATCCCGTACGACCGGCGACCTGCCCAAGGGCGATCACCTAATCATCCATCTTCCAGATTCTGTGGAACATGACCCACTGCTCGGGATGCCGCCCGATCCATTTTTCCATCACGCAGGCGACCTGCTCCACCCCCGCCCGGACGTCGGCTTGAAAGTCGCCCGTGTTCTGCAAATCGACCGCCGGTTCTGCATAGGCGGCGAACGTATTGTCGGGCAAGCGGAGCGCAAAAGCAGGCAGGAGCGCCGCGCCGGTCCGGAGAGCCATCTGAACGTGACCGTCCGGGAGGCGTGCCGGAGCGCCGAAAAAATCCACCAGAATGCCGCTCTTGGTCACGTCAAGGTCCGATGCCAGCCCGACGATCTCATTCTTCTTGAGCGCGCGCACGAGTGAGAGCAGGGGCCCATCCACGGGAATAATGGTCAGCCCCTTGGCGGCGCGGGTGGCGACGATGCGCTGGTACAGGATTTCCGGTTTGAGGTGCTCCGCCGGTGTCGTCACCTTGTACCCGCGGATGGCAAACGTCTGCCCGACAATGTCCAGGTTTCCAAAGTGCGCTGTGACGAAAATGACGCCCTTTCGCCGCGCCAGGGCATTCTCCAGATTTTCAAATCCGTCGACGTTGACGAGTCTTGCAATGTCCTCTCGCGTCAGCCGGACCGAGCGGAAGAAATCGTAATAGTTTTTCAAGTGGTTGCGCAGGATGTTCCGCGCGGTCCGGTCTCGCTCCGCGGGCGAAGCATCCCGCATGACGTGGCTCAAATTGTCGCGCAGCGGCTCGCGCGCGTCGGCGAACCAATCGAAGAAATGGGCGCCGATCCAACCAAAGAGTGCATAACCCACCCGCGGGGGGATGAGCGGCACCAACGCCCCCAGCACGCGGTACATCCAATAGCCCGCCATGGTTTGATTGAATAGGCGTTTGAACATGGCATTCGGCAGGGTAGAGACGTTCCGCCGGAACGTCTCTATCAATCCCAAAAGGGCTGGAACATGAGCCACTGGTCCGGATATTTGCGGATAAACCTCTCCATGATGGCGGCCATCTGTTGCACGCCGTGACAAATATCCATTTCCAGATTGCCCGTCTTTTCGAATTTCAATGGGGGCTCGATATAGACGTAACTACGATTGTCATTTTGCCGGACGGAAAATCCTATTACGACCGGCGATCCGTATTTCAAGGAAAGTTGTACTGCCCCATCGGGCATTTGCGTTGGTTTGCCGAAGAAATCGACGACGGGACCCGTTTTCGTAATATCACGGTCGAATGCCAGCCCGGCGATATGACCCCTCTTGAGGGCTTTGATGAGCATGCGGGGAGCCACATCCAGCGCCACCACGTCGATGCCCTGGCTCTTGCGCAGTGCCAACACGTATTGAAAAAGTTTCTCCGGCTTGAGCCGTTCGTTCGGCACCACCACCTCGGTGTGCAGGTGGACCGCCGTGAGTTGGAGGACCATGTCCCAACTGCCGAAATGCGCCGAGCCCGCGACCACGCCTTTGCCTTCCGCCATCGCGTTCTGCAGGTGTTCCATCCCTTCCACACCCGCCAACTGGGCGCGGATCTTGTCGGGCGTCATGGCGTGACCGCGAAAGAGGTCGAAATAGTTCTTGACCAGGTTCTGAAAACCCAGGCGCGCCACGGCGTTGACCCGGGCGGGCGGTGCGTCCTCACCCAAAACACGGCGGAGATTGTAGAAATACGTGCGCTGCTTTTTGGCGGTGAGGAGAAAGACCAGGTCTCCGACGCGCGCACATAACCAATAGCCCGGGCGGTCTGGGACGAGAGGGCAAAGAAAGCCGGCCAGCCGAAACAAATAGTAGATCATTTTGGCAGCGGAAGAATCAACCGGACATCAGGCAAGTTGCCGATCCGGTCTATAGCGCCGTCATCTCCAGATTCGGATTCCCAACTCCCTGCTGATTTGCCTTTTCATTCCACATAGGTCTGAACATATACCACTGCTCCGGGTGCACGCGTATGAAATCCTCAAAACGGCGGGCAATCTCCTGCATGATGACTTGCATGTCGTGACAGCGGTCCCCGGTGCGCACCGCGACGATCGGTTCTGTCACCGGTACGCAAATCTTGCCGTCGGGCTGGACGTACGCGCATCCCACCAGGATGGGCGCGCCGGTCAGGAGAGCCAACTGCGCCGGACCCGCCGGGAAAGCGGTCGGCGAGCCGAAAAAGTTCACCGTCACCGTCGTGATATCCAGGTGATGCGTGACGCCGAAATCGAGGAGAAATCCTGTCATCTCCTTCCGCCTGAGCGCCTCGAGGATCTTGCGCGGCGCGCGGTCGTAGGGAAAGAGATGGACATTGCGTTCCCCTCGCATGCGTGTTAAATAGTCCATCAACTGGGGTGGGCGCAGTGACTCGCTGACGAGAGTGATCGGGCTGAACCGCTTGGCGATCACCGCGCTCGTCATATCCATATTGCCAAAATGGGCGCTGACGAGGATGGCGCCTTTTTTCATCGCCAGGGCTTGCTGAAAGCGTTCCAGCCCTTGAATCGCAATGCGGTTTTCCAACTCCGAGATGGGGATACGGGGATAGAGCATAACGTCCCGGAGATAGCGCGCGTAATTCTGGAAGGACTGCCGGGCGACCCGGCGCACTTCGGGATCGTTCGGCGACTTGCCGAGGACGTGCGAAAAGTTGTCCTTGGCGACGCGCCGGCGCAGGTTCATGACGTAATAGGCGCTGTTGCCCGCGGCGGCGGCCACCGCCAGGCTCCAGCGCGACGGCAGGAGGTAAGTCAAGTACATGCCGATGCGCCACGCCCAGTAAATCGCGATCATTTGCGGATAAACTCCTCCACCTTCTCGTAGGCTTGGTCGTCGGGAAATTGCTGGGGCGGAGATTTCATGAAATAGGAGCTCGGCGCGACCAGCGCCCCCTTGAGCTTGCGATCGAGCGCTATTTTGGCGCACCGCACGGCGTCGATGACGACCCCTGCGCTATTCGGCGAGTCCCACACTTCGAGTTTCAACTCCACGTTCAAAGGCACATTGCCAAAGGTCGTCCCTTCGAGACGAATATACGCCCACTTGCGATCGGTCAGCCACGGCACATAATCGCTCGGTCCCACGTGGATATTCTCCGGGTCGAGCCCGTAGTCGATCATCGAGGTGACGGCGTTGGTCTTGGAGATCTTTTTGGATTCGAGGCGCTCTCGTTCGAGCATATTGAGAAAGTCGGTGTTGCCGCCGAAATTTAATTGAAACGTCCGATCGATCCGGACCCCGCGGTCGGCAAAGAGGCGCGCCAGCACGCGATGCGTGATCGTCGCGCCCACCTGTGACTTGATATCGTCGCCGATGACAGGCAAGCCGCGCTCTTCGAAACGCCGCTGCCAGTACTTTTCGCGGGCGATGAAAACGGGGATGCAGTTGACAAAGGCGCAGCCTGCCTCCAGTACCTGCTCCACGTACCACTTGGTCGCTTCTTCCGAGCCGACCGGCAGATACGAGACCACCACGTCCGTCTTGGTCTCCTTGAGGATGCCGACCACGTCGTCCGTCGGACCGGGCGCCTTTTCGATGATTTGCGAGAGATACTTGCCCAGTCCGTCATGCGTCATCCCGCGATGGACGGGGACGCCGAGTGTGGGAACCTCGCAAAACTTGAATGTATTGTTGGGCTTTTCGTAAATCGCCTTGGCGAGATCTTTCCCGACTTTGTTCTTGTCGATATCGAACGCGGCGACGAATTCAATGTCGCGCACGTGATACCCGCCCAGGTTGACGTGCATCAGTCCGGGCACAAATTCGTCGGGTTTTGCATTCCGGTAAAACTGCACTCCCTGAACGAAACTGCTCGCACAATTTCCGACGCCGACAATAGCGACCCGCACCTTGCGACTACGCGATCTTGGCACATTGCCTCCCGGACGATAGGATATTATCAGCGCTGCTTGCAGCAGCCTCCAATCCTGCGACTCAGGCGATCAGCGAGTCAAATTCTCGCTCGAATTCGTGCAAGCGGGTGCGATCGATCGAGCAGCGCACCTCACGTCCTTCGCGATGCATCTTGATGAGACCGATCCGGACCAGGCGGCGCAAGTGCCAGGAGACCAGCGGTTGGCTCATCCGGAGCCCGCGGGCAAGCTCGGAGACGGTGAGCTCGCGGTGCGCCAGTTGCTCCAGGATGCGCAGGCGCGCGGCATCGCTCAGCACTTTGTAATACTCGCGCAATTCTTTTAACACCCGAACATCCATGGCGATACGCCTTGCCCGATAATACATAAATATCCGCTTATATATTATTCTGAAACGGATTCTTGTCAAGCGGAGACCTTCGCGATATAATTGAAAAGAGCGAGGTTTTTCAATGAAGATCCCGCCGGTCCATCGTTGGGATTTATCGCCGTCGGAGGCAATGGCATTGCAGCGCGAGCTGGCCGATCGCGTGATCGATCACGACGAGATCGGTTCCGTCCATTATGTTGCCGGAGTCGACGTCGGATTCGAAGGTGAGCGAAATCGCGTTGCCCGCGCCGCGGTCGTCGTCCTATCCTATCCCGCACTTTTGCCGGTCGATTATGCCGTCGCGCGAATGCCGGTGACGTTTCCTTACATCCCCGGCTTGCTCTCTTTTCGCGAAATTCCCGTCCTCCTCCGCGCGTTTGAAAAAATCCGAATTGAACCGGATTTGACGATTGCCGATGGACACGGGCGCGCCCATCCGCGGCGCATCGGTTTCGCCTCGCATCTGGGTCTTGCCCTCGACCGCCCGACCATTGGTTGTGCCAAGTCGCGCTTGGTCGGCACGGCGGCAGAGCCGCAGAACGACAAGGGCGCATGGACGCCGCTGGAGGATCGCGGTCAGGTCATCGGAGCGGTCCTGCGGACGCGAGCAGGGACACGGCCGGTTTTCGTAAGCATCGGGCACAAGGTGAGTTTGGAACGGGCGATCGAATGGGTTCTTAATTGCTGTAAAGGGTATCGCTTGCCGGAGACGACGCGGTACGCTCACCGCGCGGCCGCGGGCGAGAAAATCCCGTTGGGCGGTGGTCATGGCACGCACTGATCAAAAAATTACACTGGCAGCCAATCTGATTCGAGAATCCAAGCACGCCGTCGCCTTGACGGGCGCTGGGGTCTCGACCCCATCAGGTATTCCCGATTTTCGCAGTCCCGGCTCCGGGCTGTGGGAACATTCCGACCCCATGAGTGTGGCGTCCATTTGGGGATTTG
>JBLMXX010000153.1:0-7358 GCA_050257995.1 Acidobacteriota bacterium
ACTCGGTACGGCAATGAGTGCACGCGCGAGACCGATCACCGTTTCGGGGTCGATTTGGGCACGCACACGGCTGATGAGATCGTCAAGGTTTGCCAACCGCACGCCTCCGGTATGCTTCCGGGATGACTTTGGGACAGAGCGCTGCAAAATTCGGCGGGACCGCCAAGCCGCTCAGAGCGTCAATCGCGCGATTGAGATGTTCTTGCGCGAGACGCATGACAAAAATGCCGTGCCCCGGCAGGAGGATATCAATGTCCATCCCCGCGAGCTTGCCGATATCACGGCGGTAGTGGTCGAGACTGCAGCCGGGGATATTTTGCAGCAGCAAACTGCCGCCATAAAGGACGGCGTCGCCGGAGAACAAGACTCGCTTGCCGTCCAGTTCCGTCCAGAAGCAGGTATGATGGGGGCTGTGCCCGGCAATCTCCATCGCGCGGAGGCGCAGGTCACCGAACGCGAGAACATCGCCATCGCTGATTGTTGCATCCACGCGAACGGGTGGGAATACATAATCGGCGGGATAAATGCCTGCGCGCTTGGCAGTCTCGAGTTCATCGGAACTTGCCGGATCTTGTCCCTCCACTGCGTGATCCTCTCCCTCGGGCGCGAGAATCGAGCAGCCGGTGCGGTCTTTCCAGCCACGACAACCACCCGCGTGATCGGCATGCGTATGTGTGAGCACCAGCGCGTGAAGGCTGGATGGATCAAGGCCATCGTTCAGCATATTCACTGCAATGAGGTCCGGTTCCAGCCCGCAACCGGCATCGACGAGCACGATGCCAGCACTACTCCTGAGCGCGTAGATACTGCAATCGTAGGGATTGGAGAGGCCGAATCGGCTGCTGCCGACAAGCGCGATATGTTCAGTGAGCCACATCGTTATTATCCATTCCGATATCGCGCCCCCCATTCCTGTCCCGACCAGGTCTGCCAGCGGCGAGGCACGATTTTGATGAGATAGCGCGGCCGAGGCATGGTCCGCTGGCCATATTGCGGCCCCTTTTCACCCATGTACTTGACCGCGAGCGCGACGGCTCGCTTTCCGAGTACCGGGTCCGCTTCAGGCGCGACCGGACCGGCGAGTATCTCGGCGGTGCCTTCGACGACAACGCGCGTGTGCTCGAGGTGGATGTCGTCGGCGACATGCAGTGCAACGGCGGGGTTCCGCATGATGTTGTGCGCGTATTCCGAGCGAGCGCGCGCAATGACGTAAAAGACACGCTCGGTTGGGTCATATTCATACCATACCACGGCGATCTGAGGGGTATGGTCAGGCGTGACGGTCGCGAGCCGCGCGTTCCACGGCTGAGCGAGGAACGCGTCGATTTCCCGATCGGTCAGGGGCCCGATTCGATCGGAGGGCTCGAACGTGATTGGCACAGGACTCGTTGGCATATAGGCTCCCGTTGTTTTCACCGGCACACCAGAGGCACTCGGTGCACCGTACTAGTGCATGCGCGGGTCAAGAACATCGCGCAAGCCATCCCCCACCAGGTTGAAGGCAAGGACGGCCAGCATAATAAAGATGCCCGGAAAAATGGAAATCCAGGGGGCAAGCTGGAGATAGGTGCGGCCTTCGTTTAACGTCGTGCCCCACGAGGGTGTGAGGAGAGGCGTACCCAATCCCAGATAACTGAGCGAGGCTTCGGTCAAAATGGCATAGGCAATGGTCACCGACGCCTGGACGATCAGAGGAGAGACGATATTGGGTAGGACGTGAAGAAATAAGATACGCCGGTCCCGAGACCCAATGGCCCGGGCAGCCTGAATGTATTCTTTTTCGCGTTCGGCGAGCACGGGACCGCGTGCCACGCGGAAAAAGAATGGCGTGTAGACAATCGCGAGGACGGCGATGGCATTGTTGATGCCGGGTCCCAACATCCCGGCAATGGCAATAGCCAGCAGCAAGAGCGGAAAACTAAAAAAAATGTCCATGATGCGACCGAGCGCCGTGTCGATGATGCCCCCGAAATAGCCGGCGAGCAAGCCCAGCAATGCGCCTAGCCCAAGTGCAAACGCGACGGACGAAAAGCCGATGCCCAGCGATACCCGGGAGCCGACAATGACGCGGCTCAACAGATCACGCCCGAACCGGTCCGTGCCAAATAGATGTGCCGCCGAGGGACTCTGCATAGCGGCGGCGACATCCACCGCACCGGGGTCGCGCGGTGAAAGGATGTCCGCGAAAAGCGCGATCAGGATGAGAAGGGCGGCGATCACGAGACCGGAAAGGACCATCCGATTACGCGTGAGCCAGCGGAACGTGGACCGGCGCCGCCTGGGTGGTTCCTGGAGCGTACCGGGCGGGGCCGCGAGAGGCAAAGCCAGGCGTTCAGGCATAACGGATCCTCGGGTCGAGGAACGCGTAGAGTACATCCACCAGCAGATTCACGGACATGAACATCACGGCGATAAAGAGAACGGTCCCTTGAACGGTGGGATAGTCTCGCTGGAAGATCGCCCACAGGGTCAGGCGCCCGAGGCCCGGCAGTCCAAAGACTTCTTCGACGACGACAGTTCCTCCCAGCAGGTAGCCCATTTGCAGACCGATCACCGTGACCACCGGAATAAAAGCATTCTTGAGTGCGTGAGTCACTAAGACGGCGGGCTCACGTAGCCCTTTGGCGCGCGCCGTGCGGATATACTCCATCCGGAGGACATCCAACATGGAGGAACGCGTCATGCGCATGACCACCGCCGCACTCGCCGTACCCAGGCATACCCCCGGCAGGAGCATCATGTTCATGTTCTTGACCAGGTCCTGCTGCGGTGCCACCCAATCGATAGCCGGCGCCCAATGGAGCGCCAGCGAGAGGATCAGAATAAACATCGTACCCTGCCAAAACACGGGCACAGAAAGCCCGGCGAGCGCGGCAAAGCGTGCGAGACCGTCGAGCCAGCTGTCCTGTCGCAGGGCGGAGATGATACCCGCGGGGACTCCGATCAGAACGGCCACCAGAATGGCGATGAAGGTCAGCTCGACGGTGACCGGAAGACGTTGCAGGATGAATTCAAACACCGGGATCGCCGTACGCCAGGAATGTCCCAGATCGCCGCGCAGGACGCGCGAAATCCAATCCAGGTATTGGATATAGACCGGCTGATCGAGCCCAAAGTAGCGGCGCAGACTCGCAACGGTCTCATAGGACGTGAGCGCCTCTGTGCCCAGCATCTGCTCGACAATGGTGCCGGGGATAAGGCGAATTAACAGAAAGACAATGACCGTGACTCCTGCGAGGGAGACGATCATGGCAAGCAAACGGTTGATCAGATACTTGGTCATCGAGGGTCAGTTCCAGGATGGGCTGGCGCGCCCGGGCGCGCCAGCCTGCGATGCAACGATCTATTTGACGCCCTTGTCCAGCCAGGTCTCCTTAAATCCATTGTACCAACCACTCGGGTGCTGGACGTAACCCTGCACTGACTTGGTCATGGCGCCGAGAAGGTCAGGCGAGTAAAGCGGGACCATGACGGCATCTTCGGCAATCAATTTCTGGAATTGGTCATAGTAGGTCTTGCGTTGCGCCGGATCTACCGTATTGCGTCCCTTGTCCAACAGCTCGTCGCCCTTGGCATTCTTCCACCGCCTAAAGTCTGCACCTTTGGGCGCCGAGTGGAAATGCCGGTAGTACAGCAAGTCGGGATCCATAAAGCCGCCCCAGGCGTTGAAAGTAGGCGGCTCGCGGAGCCCACGCCAGTCTTCGATCCAAACGCCCAGGTCGACGGTCTCTACCGTCACATTGATTCCGATCTCTTTGAGATTGGCGGCGATGACGGACGCGTCGGCTGCCATCGTCGGAAAGCCGACAATCGTGCGCAGTTTGAGATCAAAGCCGTTCGGATAGCCCGCCTCTGCCAAAAGCTTTTTGGCTTGAGCGACATCGCGCTTTTGGTTGGGCAGTTGATCCTGAGGCACGTACCAATACTTCATCGCGGGCGGGATGCCGCCGCCGACCAATTGTCCCAGCCCCATGATGGCGGCTTGCATGATCGCCGGCTTGTCAATTCCGAGCAAAATCGCCTGGCGGACCTTTGGATCGTTCACCGGCTTGAAGTCGGCAGGCAACTCCATGGTCTCGATCTTGATCGCCGGCGTTCGTGTCGCGACAAGGCTCTTGTCGTCCTTTACCAGCAAATAATTCTTGGCATCCTCGATGCCCACAAAGTCAATCGTTCCCGAGCGCAGACCGGCCAGCG
Organism: Acidobacteriota bacterium; assembly: GCA_050257995.1. Classification (GTDB taxonomy): domain Bacteria; phylum Chloroflexota; class Anaerolineae; order UBA4142; family UBA4142; genus JBLMXX01. The sequence continues at coordinate 4,198 of JBLMXX010000153.1, forward strand.
CCGTTTGCTCGTCCGGAATGACCTGGATGGTGAGCTTGTCCAGGTATGGCTTGGGTTTATCCCAATAGTCGGCAAACTTTTTCAGGACGAGTCTCTGCGCGGGGACGAATTCCTCGACCATGAAGGGGCCTGTCCCAACATCGGTGCGGCGCAGGGTATCGCCCGTGGTCGCGCTGTCCTTCGGGATGATCGCATTGTAGCGCCCCGCCAGGTTGATCAAGAATGGCCCGGTCGGCTCCGTCAAGGTGATCTTGATCGTGTACTTGTCGACGACATCCATCTGTTTGATCATGATGAGATCGCCGCGTCCGCCCGAGCCAACTTTTTCGTCCAGGACCCGTGCGAGACTGTACTTGACGTCATCGGCATCCATTTCCTTACCGTTGTGGAACTTGACACCCTTGCGCAGATTGAAAGTGTAGACAACTCCGTCGTTAGAGATGTTCCAGGATTCCGCGAGCTGCGGCTTGACGTTAACGTCGTTGTCCACCATCGTGAGATTTTCATAGATGAGGAACTTGCGGCGATGCCACGGATCGGCAGATTCCAGATGCGGTTCCAGGCTGGGGACGTCGACAGATGTAGCGAAAGTCAGTGAGCCGCCGGAAATGGGACCCGCCGGTTTGGGGGGCTCCGCCTTGGCAGCACTGGTCGCCGCCGCCGGTTGCACGGGTGCTGTGGGGGCAGGCGTCGCGCTGGAGCAGGAGACGATCAGCAACAAGGCGGACAACACAAGAAGAACGATTAACAACTTGCTCGGCTTCATAGTTTCTCCTCCTGGGATGGTAGACCAACAATATGCGCTATGCAGTTGATTCTCCCGAATCTCACCCCCTTTCGGTGCAATACGGACGCCTCCGGAATGTCACGCTACGTAGGGAATGGTTTCGCCGCCATGCGTGATAAAAGCAATCCTCGGGCGCCCATACTCTTCCAGCATGGCATTCATGGCCCGACGAACGCCCTCGAAATACAGAAATCCCATCTTGCATACATCCGCTTCTTGGAGACCGGGCGAAACGACCGCTACCTTTGTCCGGCAAGCGATATGTCCGACCTTGACACAGACGGCCGCCGCGATTGGGTCGTCGACCTCGCGCGCGGCAATGCGACGCTGCAATTCTGCAAGGGGAAGACTCAAGTAATCGACTTGCCGAGGGTGAGTGATGCCCACCCCTTCGGGGCAGGGAGCCAGGAGAATGATCGCTCCTCCGGGATTGACAATGAGGTCGGCTGAAAAGATGCCCTTACCCGCTTGCCAGAATTCGAGAAAAGCCGGATAGGAATTGGAAACCACGATGTCGTAACGTTCCCGCACCGGTACTCCATATACTTCTCGCGAGGCTTGCTGTGCCGCCTGCTGCGCGCAGCGGGGATCTCCGCCAAAGACCTTGTACAGTTGATGGTCGGAAGTGAGGACCGTGTTGATAACGAAATGCAGATTGGATGTGGTGGCGAGTGCTTCGAGCGCCAAGCGCGCCGGGGCGCCGTCGCGCCCCAGATAGTTGGTCGGGTCCTCAATGCCGACACGATGAAACGCGGCAACCGTCTCAGCGCCCGCGACGCCCGGATAGAGGATCTTGGCGCCGCCTGACCAGCCCACATGGGGATGAGGCACAACATTGCCGATGCCAAGGATAAAGTCGGCTTCTAATAGCTTGCGGTTCAGCCAGATCGGGATGTCTTGGGGCGACAAGCCGGCATGATAGAGAACGGCGGGATTGTGCGCTTCGTGGCGCGCCACGCGGTATTGGGCTACTATCCTCGCGCCCAATTTGGTGACAATCTCGGCATCCGTCATCGGGCGGTGAGTACCCGCGGCAATCAGGATTTCAATGTCTTGGACATGAACACCGGCGCGGTGGAGCCGCTCCAAAACAAGCGGCAGGATTTTCGCCGTCGGTGTAGGTCGCGTGTTGTCATCCGTAAGGATGAGGACGCGCTGCCCCGGACGCACCCGCTCTATAAGGGGGAGAGAGTCCAGCGGCTCGTCCAACGCATGCGCGATCGCAGAGGGCACCTCGGTCACCGGTGTGACCCGTGCAGGGCGAATGATTTCACCGAGACAAGACTCGTCAATCCCGATCGCGAGCGAGGTCTGGTCAGTAAGAGGTAACGTTATCGTCGTCGTCGCCACGTTTGTCCTTGGACAGACCCATCATCTTGCGATGCAAAGACACACACACATGCTTCCCAAGATGCTAGGTCCGATCGGTCCTACAGATGCTTTATCTTGCCTGCATATTCGGCGAGGTAGCTGCGGTTCTGTTCGTCGCCGCCCGGAGCGTTGGCACTTTTCCAGACAGGCGGCTTGACACCAAGGGAAACCATGTGGCTCACGGCAGCCACGACGATCGAGTGCAAAATGAAAGCATTCGCAATGGTAGATGCGGGGCCGACTTTCTGGTCGCATCCCTCGACCACCACCAATGCTTCGCCGGTGGGCGTTTGGCTGTCAATAAAGATATCGGCAAGTTCCCAGAGGTCCTTGTTCGAGGGGTGACGCGCGGGATGACCGGCCGGGATGCCTTTCGAGCAGTTAGGAGAGGTGATCGCAATAAGGGTGAGACCGCGTTTCTTTACTTCCAGAGCGGCGTCGATCGTCACGCTGTTGATGCCGTTGGCGTTGGCGAGGATAAACGCGTCGCCGGCGTTGAGAACATACGTATCCAGGATCCCTTTGGCGTAACCGGGAGTCCGTTCGATCTTGGTGGTGCGAATCGCGCCAAAGGCGAGCGAGACGCCGGGGTCCAGGATGGGATCGACCGGAACGAGCCCGCCCGCGCGGTAAAAGATCTCTTCGCCCGCGATGTAGGAATGACCTCCCGTCCCGAAGACGTGCAACAGCCGCCCTTTGGCAATGCTCTCTCCGATCATTCGCCCGGCCTCCCGGATCTTGGGCATCTCCGCGGTCCGGATTCTTTCGATCGTGTCGAGAACGCCATTGTAATAACTTTCGAGTGGATCCATAGTTCCTCCTTTAAAGCGTATTAGGATATTGGGACAATATCTTCGGCTCTGGAAATCTCGACGGGCTCGGATGGCATACGCCGGCCGGTTGAATTTCGCGGAACCAAAGAACAAGGGAGGGTAAGATGTTCGATCTCCGTGCGTTTGCCTGAGATACGTTGCAGGAGCATTTCGGCGGCGCGCTTGCCCGC
>JBLMXX010000154.1:0-4983 GCA_050257995.1 Acidobacteriota bacterium
GGGAACCCGTTCTGGGCAGCGGTAGAGAAGGGTGCGAAGGATGCCGCGGCGGCGAACAACGTGGACCTGACGGTGCTGGCGCCGCCGGCGGAGACGGATGTCCAGACCCAGATCAGCCAGATCGAGGACCAGATCACCAAGGGCGTGCAAGCGATCGTGGTGGCGCCGACGGACCAGGCGGGGCTGAACCCGACGTTCGACAAGGCGAAGGCGAAAAAGATCCCGGTGTTGTTCGTGGACACGGATGCGCCGTGGGCGGACAAGCTGACGTTCATCGGGACGGACAACCGCAACGGTGGCAAGTTAGCGGGGGAGTTCATCTGCAAGGCGTTGAACAACAAAGGCAAAGTGGCGTTGATCACGGGGGTGCTGTCGCAGCAGACCCACATCGACCGGAGCGGGGGCGCGGAGGATGCCTTCAAGGCGTGCGGCGTGACGGTGGTCTCGAAGCAGCCGGCGGACTCGCTGCGGGACAAAGGGCAGACCGTGATGGAGAACGTGTTGACGGCGAACCCGGATGTGAATGCGGTATTTGCGACGAACGACCTGATGGCGTTGGGGGCGGAGGAGGCGATCAAGGCGGCGAAGAAGACGGGGATTATCGTCGTCGGCTTTGATGCCAATCCGGATGCCGCGACCTCGATCCTCGCGGGCGAAATGGCTGCCTCCATTGCGCAGAGTCCGTCGAACATGGGCAAGTTTGGGGTGGAGCAGGCGCTCAAAGCCATCAACGGGCAATCGGTCGACAAGCGCGTGGATACGGGCACGGTAGTCGTCGACAAGAACAACGCGTCGCAGTTCAAGTAGGTCATTACCAGTACTTTGCGTCATTGTCATTGCGAGGGCGATTTTCGCCCGAAGCAATCTCCAACAATGACTTGCAACGCTACGTTGGGGATTGCTTCGCCCGCACAAAACGCGGGCTCGCAATGACATTTCAAGGTTTCTTGCAACTCCACGTTGGGGATTGCTTTGTCCCTCCACCAACTGCAGGGAGCCGCAATGACATTTCAGAGTTTCGCTGACAATTCAAGGTTTGGATGAACCAGCCGGAGCGGTCACCTGGAGGGCATCGTGAAGATTGCGATCATCGCTTTCGGCACACGCGGTGATGTCCAGCCTCTGCTCGCGTTGGGCCAAGGCTTGCAACAGGCGGGACATGAGGTCCGCGTGGTCGCGGGCGCGAATTTCAAGTGCTGGATCGAGCAGCAGGGCCTGCACGCCGCGAGTTGCACTGTAGACACCCAGTCCGTCATGGAAGGGGATGCGGTGGAGGAATGGGTCCGGCATGGCAACAACCCTATCGTCAATGTGCGCATGATGAGGCAACTGTTTGCGCAGTACGGGTACGCGATGATGATGGATGCCTGGACCGGCAGTCAGGGCGCCGAGGCCGTGATCAGCAGCCTGTTCTCCGATGTTTTTGCCGTCTCGATTACCGAGAAGCTGAAAGTTCGGCACATGAGCGCCTGGCTTCAGCCCGCGATGCTCGCGACGCGCAGCGGCCCGGCTCTGATGAATGCCCCGTTTCCCAATCGCAACAGTTGGCTGAACTATTGGTTCGGCAGGCAGTTCGTCGAGCCTTTTCTGTGGAATATGAGTGGAGCGATTGCCAATCGCCTGCGCGTGGAGGTCTTGGGCTTGCCGTTTCAAACGCGTGCAGAGAATGAAGCCATCCGGCGGAATATATTAATCCTGCACGGCTATAGCCAGCACGTCATCCCTCCGCCGGATGATTGGCCGCTCAATGCGCATACGACCGGCTATTGGTTCCTGGACGATGCCGCGACGTGGCAGCCTCCGACGCCGCTTGTAGATTTCCTGGCGGCGGGTGAGCCGACGATTTGTATCGGCTTTGGCAGCATGACGGGAAGCGATGCCGGACCATTGACCGATTTGTTCGTTCGAGCGGTGCAGCAAAGCCAGACCCGCGCCGTATTACTGTCTGGCTGGGCAGGAATCGGTGAAAAGCCGCTGCCGCCTAACATCCTCCGGCTCGAAGCTGCGCCGCACCAGTGGCTGTATCCCCGCATGCGGGCCGTTGTCCATCACGGCGGCGCGGGCACCACAGCGGCGAGCCTGCGCGCCGGTATCCCGACGATTATCGTGCCTCATCTCGCCGATCAATCCTTCTGGGGCAAATGTGTTGAATCGCTCGGCGTCGGACCACGCGCCATCCCGCGCGAAAAATTGACGGCGGACGTATTAGCCGTCGCGATTCGAACGGCATTGTCGGATATGGACATGCAACGCCGCGCCGCCGACCTCGGCGCGCGCATCCGAGCCGAAGATGGGATTGGCAACGCCGTTGCACTTGTCGACCGGTACTTGCAGGCTTGAATTGCACGCATTATGACGTTTCAGGTCTACTCGAGGATAATGGATTCCAATCGTCAATATGATGTTGTCATGCTCGGGCACTTTGCCAAAGACCGCAATGTAGTCGACGGTCACGGCGAAGTGAATTCGGGAGGGGGTGTCTATTTCGGCAGTCTCGTCCTGCGCCGTCTCGGTCTCCGGGTCGCCGTCGTGACCCGGCTGCATCCGGATGATTTTCCACGCCTGGACGAGCTCAAGCAAGCGGGCGTGGATGTTTTTGCCACGCCGGCGGCTGCCACTTCGGGCATTGAGAATACCTATCGTTCGGAGGATATGGAACGGCGCGTCTGCAAGCCGCTGGGTTTCGCCGGTCCGATCCTGCTCGACGAGATACCGGATTTAGCGGCGCGCCTTTATGCGATCACGCCCATCATCGCCGGCGAAGTGGATATGGGGGTCCTGCAAGCCCTGGCGGAGCTTGGCCCGGTCGCGTTGGACGTGCAGGGCTTTGTCCGTGTCCCGGTGGGAGACGACCTGGTATTTAGACCCTGGCCGCAAATAGAACAGGGACTGGCACGCGTAACATATCTCAAGGTCGATCGCGCCGAAGCGGAGTTATTGACGGGGGAAAGCGACCTGGCAAAGGCGGCGCGAAAACTGAGCGCGTTCGGGCCGCGTGAGATCGTCTTGACGCAATCCTCCGGCGTGACCGTTTTGGCTCAGGGGCAAATTTATCAGGCGCCGTTCACGCCGCGTGTGATTGCCGGTCGCACCGGTCGCGGCGATACCTGCTTTGCGTCCTACCTGGGGCGGCGGCTGGCGACCTCGCCCGGAGAGGCGTGCCGTTTCGCGGCGGCGGTGACTACGCTCAAGCAGGAAAAGCCGGGTCCCTGGAGCGGCACCGTCGCGGATGCCGAAGCATTGATGGCGAGACAGCCGAGCGCTGACTGAACATCCATGGAGGGTTCTTGATGAAACAGGCGCGTAAATTGAATGTAGGTGTATTGGGTGCGGGAAGGATCGGACGGGTGCACGCAGAGAACCTGGCGTATCGTATTCCGGAGGCCAGGGTGGTTGCCATTGCGGATGTGATCGTGGAGGCGGCGCAAAAGTTGGGGGGCGATCTGGGCATTCAGAACGTGTATGCGGACCCGCGTGCGATTTTGGACGACAAGGCCATTGACGCGGTGATCATTTGCTCCAGCACCGACACGCACGCGCAGTTGATGGAAGACGCCGCGGCGGCGGGCAAGCACATTTTTTGCGAAAAACCGATCGCGCTGGACCTGGCAAAGATCGACCACGCACTGGACGCGGTGGAAAAGGCGGGCGTCAAACTGATGGTCGGCTTTAACCGCCGTTTTGACCCCTCCTTCCAGCGCGTGCGCGAGCTCGTCTCCTCCGGAGCGCTGGGAGACCCGCACATCCTGCGGATTACCAGCCGCGATCCGGCTCCCCCTCCCATCGCCTACGTCAAGGTCTCGGGCGGAATTTTCCTCGACATGACGATTCACGATTTTGACATGGCGCGCTATCTGATGGGCAGTGAGGTCGTGGAAGTGTATGCCGCTGCCAACGTCCTGGTCCACCCTGAAATCGGCAAGGCGGGCGATGTCGATACCGCCGTCATCACGCTGCGTTTCGCGAACGGCGCGCTCGGCGTGATCGATAACAGCCGCAAGGCGGTGTACGGCTACGACCAGCGCGTCGAGGTCTTTGGCTCCAAGGGCGTCGCGACGGCGCAGAACAAGACGCCGGACCTGGTGTTCCAATCCGATGCGACGGGGGTTCATTCCGCGCTGCCCCTGCACTTTTTCGTCGAACGTTATGCGGAGGCGTATGTGCAAGAGATGCGCGCGTTTGTCCTAGCCGTGATCGACGACAAGACACCGCCCGTTACCGGCATCGATGCGCGGGCTCCGGTCGTGATCGGCTATGCCGCGAAAAAATCGAGCGAAGAAAACCGTCCGGTACGTCTGGCTGAAGTAGACGTGAAATAAAAGGGGGGCAGGCGCCGGGATCATCGGGTTGGTGCGGCGGTCCGGCTCAACCACCCTGAATTCGGGTGGCGCGAAAAATCTGGATAGGGGATTATCATGTTGAACGAAAGAAGGACGTCGACCGGCAAGCGGATGCTGATCGACCCGTCCCATGACTTGCTCGGCTACCAGCCGCGTCCGCTCGAACCGATCTTTTCCCCGAAGAATGTCGCGGTCATCGGCGCGACCGAAAAGCAGGGCACGGTGGGTCGGACCTTGTTGTGGAACCTCATCAGTAACCCATTCGGCGGGACGGTATTTCCGGTCAATCCGAACCGCCCCGGCGTCCTCGGCATCAAAGCCTATCCCAAGATTGGTGCCGTGCCGGACCAGGTTGACCTCGCCATCGTGGTCACGCCCGCGCCGACCGTACCGGGAATTATCGGCGAATGCGTCGATGCGGGGGTCAAGGGTGCGATCGTCATTTCTGCGGGTTTCAAAGAGATCGGCGAAGAAGGCGCCAAGCTGGAACAGCAAATGCTGGAGCAGGCCCGGCGCGGCAACATGCGCATCATCGGTCCCAACTGCCTGGGCGTCATGAGCACCGCCACCGGCTTGAACGCCACCTTCGCCGCCGCGATGGCGCGTCCGGGCAGCGTCGGTTTTCTCACCCAAAGCGGCGCGC
>JBLMXX010000155.1:0-2907 GCA_050257995.1 Acidobacteriota bacterium
GTGAACGAGAACAAGCTCGCCAACGCCGTCAAAGCCAAGGACCTGCGCCCCGCGCGCGAGGAAGAGATTCGCGGGACCGGCGCCGTGCCGGGCTATGCATCGCCTGTCGATCTGGGCGCGCGTTCCCGCTCCGGCGCGTTGCCCGTCGTCGTGGTGGTCGATGACCTGATCCCGGACTCGCCGAACCTCGTGGCGGGCGCGAACGAAGAGGGCTATCACCTGCTCAACACGAACTATGGACGCGACTATACGGCGGAGGTGGTGACCGACATTGCGCTCGCCGAGGAGGGCGCGCCCTGCATCGATTGCGGCGGCACGCTGCGCGCCGCGCGCGGGGTGGAGGTGGGCAATATCTTTCAGCTGGGCACGCGGTACACCGACTCGCTCGGCTGCAAGTTCCTCGACAAGGACGGGCAGAGCAAGACCGTCATCATGGGCTCGTATGGGATCGGCAGCGGGCGCTTGCTCGCCTGTATCGCGGAAGAGTATAACGACGAGCACGGGCTCAGGTGGCCCATCACGGTGGCGCCCTACCAGGTCCACCTCGTTGGACTGACCGGCGGAGATGACGCGGCCGGAGAGTTGTACACCCGGCTCGTCGCCGAAGAGGTAGAGGTCTTGTACGACGACCGCGACGAAACCCCCGGTGTGAAATTCAATGACGCCGACCTGATCGGTTTGCCCCTGCGCCTCACCGTCGGCGGTCGCTCGCTCAAGCAGGGCGGCGTGGAATTCAAGCGCCGCACCCAATCGGACAAGACCCTCATCCCGCTGTCCGAAACCGTCGCGCGCGTCAAGGCCGACATCGCCGACCTCCAGGGCCAAATCGACAAGCGCGTCGTAACGGTGCCGTATAAAGAATAATCAGGAGAATCCCCGTGGACCAAAAGGCGGTAACCGACTTTATCGTCGACGAACTGGGGCGCGGAGCCGACCGGACCGACGTGATCATGGCGCTGTGCCGGCAATTGAATATGTCCTGGCCCGATGCGGAAAAAGCCGTCGTCATGGTCGAGAACGTCAATCGCAAGTCGATTGCGGCGCGGCAGAGCCCATTTCTCATCCTCATTGGAGGAGTCACCGTCGTCGTGGGATTCGCGCTGCTGGGCTACGGCCTGTACCGGGTGGCGCTGGGCGCGTACCTCTCCCGCACGACGATCGGCGCGCTCCTGACCGGCATCGCGATGATCGCGGGCGGCGGCTGGGGAACGTGGAAAGCCATCGCGCCCCTGTTGCCGTAGCGTCAATTTGACAAATTACGCCCGATGTTGTTTACTTGAAGGCAAGGCAACGATGCTCAGCCCTCATCTCGGGTTGGGATGAGGGCTATTCGCATGCCATTTTTCCACTGAAAGGATCAAGGGCAATGCCAGTCACGAAAGATGAAGTCCTCGAGTATCATCGAATGGGGCGTCCCGGCAAGATTCAAGTCGTTCCCACGAAACCGTCGCTCACCCAGCGCGATCTCACCCTCGCCTATTCCCCGGGCGTTGCAGAAGCCACTCTGGAAGTAGAACGCGATCCCGAAACCGCGTACGACCTGACCGCCAAGGGGAACCTGGTCGCGGTCGTCTCGAACGGCACCGCCATTCTCGGACTCGGCGACCGCGGTCCACTCGCCGCGAAGCCGGTCATGGAAGGCAAGGGGCTCCTCTTCAAGCGATTCGCCGACATCGACGTGTTCGACATCGAGATCGCCGCGCGCACTCCGGCGGAGATCATCGCCGTCGTCAAGGCGCTCGAGCCCACCTTCGGCGGCATCAACCTGGAAGATATCAAAGCGCCCGAGTGTTTCGAAGTCGAGGAAACGCTCAAAGCGCAGATGAACATCCCCGTCTTTCACGACGACCAGCACGGCACTGCCATCATTTCCGGCGCGGGCTTGCTGAACTCGCTCGAGATCACGGGCAAGCGCATCGACCAGATCGTCGTCGTCGTCAGCGGCGCGGGCGCGAGCGCCGTCGCGTGCGGCGAATTCTGGATCCGCCTGGGCGTCCGGCGCGAGAATATTACGATGGTGGACACCAAAGGCGTGGTCTACCAGGGGCGCGCGGAAGGGATGAACCCGTACAAGGCGCGCTTTGCGCACGATACCAAGTCGCGCACGCTCGCCGACGCCGTCAAGGGCGCGGACGTTTTCCTGGGTCTCTCTGCCAAGGACATCCTGACCGCCGATATGGTCAAGACGATGGCGCCCCAGCCCCTCATCTTTGCCCTGGCAAATCCCGACCCGGAAATCAAGTATGACCTCGCCAAAGCCGTCCGTCCCGACGCCATCGTCGCCACGGGGCGCAGCGACTATCCGAACCAGATCAACAACGTCCTCGGCTTTCCGTTCATCTTCCGCGGCGCGCTCGACGTGCGCGCAAAGGGCATCAACGAGGAAATGAAAGCCGCCGCCGCCCGCGCCCTGGCCGCGCTGACGAAAGAGGACGTGCCCGATTCGGTCCTCAAGGCGTACAATCTCGATTCGCTCCGCTTCGGTCCCGAGTACATCGTCCCCAAGCCCATCGACCCGCGCGTCCTGCTCTGGGAAGCGCCCGCCGTCGCCCGCGCCGCCATCGAGAGCGGTGTGGCGCGCCGGACGATCGATATCGCCAAGTACCGCGATCAGCTCGAGTCCCGCATGAACCGGGGCCGGGAGGTGATGCGGACCATTATCTCCAAAGCCAAGCTCAATCCCAAGCGCGTCGCCTTTGGCGAAGGCGAAGACCCCAAGATCATCCGCGCCGCCATGCAGGTCGAAGAGGACGGCATCGGTCATCCGGTCCTGCTCGGGCGCCGTGCCGTGATCGAGCAAAAGATCAAAGAGTTGGGACTCGATTTCAAGCCGGAGGTCGTCACGCCCGAAGCCGCCGCCGACGGTCCCGATTGGGAACGCTATGTCGGCGCGTACCATATCTTGCG
>JBLMXX010000156.1:0-10942 GCA_050257995.1 Acidobacteriota bacterium
CATACCAGCGCCTATAATGTGATCTGGCAGCCTTTTGTGCTGAGCCTGGGAGCTTCAATGCCAACGCTCGGACTGCTAAACAGTCTAGGCGGGATGAACGGCATCATAACGACGGTGGTTCAGCCATTGGGTGGGTGGCTCGCCGACCGCGTGGGACGTCGTCCATTCCTGATCGCGGCGAGTCTAGCGACAATCGGCGGTTATGGGTTGTTCGCGGCGGCGGGAATGCTCAACCTCTGGGTGTTATTGACGCTGGGTGTCGTGTTTCTAGGAGCCGCCGCGCTTTCTATCCCGGCCCGAAATTCGATGACGGCAGAATCGGTCCAGACCGACCGTCACGGAAGCGCGTTCAGTCTGATTATGGTGGCTTCAATGGTCCCGGGAGTTGTTGCACCCACGCTCGGCGGGTGGGTGGCGGACCACCTGGGGTATGTCGATTTCTTCCCGATGGCGATTGCCCTCGAAGCGGTGGCTCTTTTTCTGGTATGGCGCTATATGCGCGAGACGCGCAACCCTGATGGCGAGAAAATCAGTCTCGCACAGGTGGGACGGGTGCTGAAGCGATCCCTTGTCCCTCCCAAGGGATTATTTGGCTTTTTCCTCGCCGTAGCGACTGACTCGTTCTCCTGGGGAATGGGATGGGGTCTGCTCAATGGGATGCTGACAGAGACACTGCATTTCTCTGCCGAGCAACTGGGCTTGATGTCTAGCGTCATGGCGCTGACGTGGGCCCTGACTCAGATGCCGATTGGGAGCTATATCGACAAACGAGGCGTTCGTGGCATGATGATCTTCTCCGAGGCGCTTGGTATTCCTCTGATGCTGATCTGGCTCACGCAAACGCGTTTCGAGATTTTTCTGCTCTCACAGGTGCTCTTCGCCCTAACGGCCGCGACGTGGGTGCCGGTCGTCAATACCTTTCTGACGCGGCGGGTGAGCGATGCGGACCGCGCCGAGGCGTTCGGGCGACTCTATATGTTTCGCGGCTTGATTGGGTTCCCCGCGCCGACCATTGGCGGCCTTTTATTCCAATTGGGCGGCATGCGGCTGCCGATCGTTGCGAACCTGATCGGTATTTTTGTCGTTATCGGTATACTGGCGATCTCAGTTCATGATCCGAAAAAGATACCGGAGAACGCGTGAATCTCGGGACGCCTGTCGAAAGACGACCTGGGTTACAATTGCGCGGAATGCGAATCGTGCTAAAATAAGTGCGACCGGGTCTCAAGGAGGCATTCATGCTGGACATTCTCTTGACCGAAGAACAACGCCATCTCCGCGACAAGGTGCGCGCGTTCGTTCGCGAGGAGGTACCTCGTCAGCTGCTGCTCGACATGGATGCAGACAAAGTGCGCTACCCGCGCGAGTATTTGGAAAAGCTCGCGGCGCGCCGCCTGCTCGGATTGCGGTTCCCAAGAGAATTTGGAGGGCGCGGCCTCGATTGGTCGTTCGAAGTTCTCGCCCTGGAGGAAATTGGGGTGCTCGGGGCGAGCCTGGCGTGCCTGTATTCCCTTCCTAGCATTGTCGGAGAGGCAATCGACGTGTTCGGCACACGCGAGCAAAAGGAGCACTATTTGCTCCCCGCACTCGAAGGTAAACTCACCGTCGCCGAGGCGCTCACCGAGCCGCGCGGCGGATCTGACTTTTTCGGCGCGACGACACGCGCCACCCGTGAGGGCGACGTTTACGTTCTGAATGGGCAAAAGCGCTTTATCGTCGGAGCAGAGGGGGCTGACTATTTCTTCGTTTACGCGCGGACCGGAACGGAATCGCGGTCCATCAGCGCTTTTATCGTAGAGCGGGGACCGGGCGTCGAGGTGGAGCACGTTTATGGACTGATGGGAACACGTGGGGGCGGGACAGGGCGTGTGTATTTTCGCGACGCGCGGGTCCCCGCGGCGAACCTGATTGGGCGTGAAAATGGCGCCGGCGAGATTTTTAACCAAATGATGATCCCGGAGCGAATGACGAGCGCGGCAGGCGCACTTGGATTGGCGCGGGCCGCGCTCGAGATCGCAGCGCGCTACGCTGACCGGCGGCGTGCCTTTGGTTCTAGGATTCGGGAATTCGAAGGCGTTAGTTTCCAGATCGCGGCAAGCGTCACGGCACTCGACGCTGCGCGCTCACTGGTCCACGCGACGGCTCGCGCGATCGATGCAGGCGACACGCCGGGGCGTGTGCGGCGCCTCGTCTCTGAATCCAAGAGTTTCGCTACAAAGACGGCATGGGATGTTGTGAATGCCGCGATGCAGGTTATGGGGGGGATCGGTTATACGAATGTATATCCGATCGAACGACTCTTGCGTGACGCTCGACTGATGATGATCTGGACCGGCACGAACGAGATCATGGACCTAGTCATCCAGCATGAATATTATCGGGAACTGCTGGGGACTATTGCCACCGCACGCGATGTGGAATTGGATGCCCTAAATGCAGAAACTGTGGGCGAGAAAGTGTACGAATAAAGTGCGAACGTGAGGATATTTTGACGAGGTAATTGTGACAACCCCAATTCGAGAAAAAATGATCGCCAAGGTAGCGGACCAGCGTGCCGAACTACTAAAGGCCGACCCGCGCCAGGTTGCATTCCAGTCCGGCGCAGAATATGAGGACGGCGTCTTGCGGGTGAGATTCTACGACGAATGGCACGAAATCGCCTTCCCCGATCTCCAGGTTCGAGTCCAATCCACCGGCAAGGTCTGTGGGCTGAACCGGACCAGCATGTTTCTTTATTATTTGCAGATGGCAGACGGCACGCCGACGGCAGGCAAATGGGTTGCGTTTCGTGACCTGCCCGGTGGAATGTTTTATCACCAGGCGTATCAGGGCTATAGCGGGGACCGGCTCGCCAAGGCGATTGACAATCGCATCGGTGTTTTCGAGCGCGCGGCGCGGAATCTGAATGGGATGCGCTTGGAGCTGGGGGATACCGCATTTGCCTTTGACGCCCTGCCGCGCGTGCGGGTCGCCGCCGTGTACCATGCCGGGGATGAGGATTTCCCTGCTACCGCTAACATATTGTTCGACCAGTCGGCGAGCCATTATCTGCCGACCGATGCGCTTGCCGGCGTAGGCAGTGCGCTAGTGGACCGGTTGACCGGGACCGAGTCAAAGGACGACCAAGAGTAGAACCTTTGAGTGCCGCCTCAATGTTCATGGCAAGGAGGAAAAATGCCAGAGATCAGACAGTTTCCATCAACCCGCGTTGCTTTTATTGAAGAGAGGGGCTCTTTCGATCAGGTTATTCCGCGGGGGTATGAGCGGCTTTTTGCCTGGTTGAGGGAGCAGAAAATCCAACCCACCGGTAACTCGATGGCCGTTTTTTATGATGATCCCGCCAAGGTCACGCCGGAGAACCAGCGGGTGGATACTTGCGTACCGGTCGACCCGATTGTGAAAGCATCCGGTGTGGTGCGCATCAAGACAATCGGCGGCGGCGAAGTCGCGACCATCGTCTACCAAGGCCGGCATTCGAGAGACCAGGGATACACCGATGTTTACAGGTGGCTCAAGGTTCAAGGGTATCATGACATTGGTGCTCCGATCGAAACTTTTCAAAGCCAATTAGGAGAAGAATTGCGGGCTGAGATCGCCGTGCCAGTGGAGAAAGAGAAAAGGGGAAAGCGGAAGGCTTCCGCAATCAACCGGGAGCGCGGGGCAATCGCCAAGAGACCGGCCCGCCGGACTAAACCCAAAGGCTTGAAACCGGAGTGAGGCGGGTCGCCTCTGGCAAAGATCCAATGTCGAAATCAAGGAGGAGAAATGCCTGAGCTCAAATTCTTCCCGGAAACCCACGTGGCCTTTGTGAGTGAGATTGGCTCTTACAACGAATCAATACCCCGAGGATTCAAACGATTGTTCGACTGGATGCTGGCGCACAAAGTCCAGCCTGTTGGGCCCTCGCTTGCCATCTTCTACGACGACCCGACCAAGGTGGCGTCAAAAAACCGCCGTTGCGATCTGTGCGCGCCAGTCGGTCCGCGTGTCAATGGATCGGGCGAGGTCCGGACGAAAGAGATCGGCGGTTGGACCGTGGCGACAATCGAGTATCAGGGTGAGTCAGACGTCAGGCGTGCCTACAATGAGGTCTATGACTGGCTGCATGAGCAGGGTTATCATGAGGCCGATGCGCCGGTCGAAAAGTATCTCAGCGCGCTGGGGGAGGAACTGCGCGCTGAAGTCGCCGTACCGGTTATCAAGAAAGAACTGATGCCGACTAAGAAAAAGATCAGGAAAGCAGGAGCCATAAAGCCGACGAAAGGGCGCGCAAAGGTTTCAAAACGGGTCGCGAAGAAAACGGCGCGGAAAAGGACCTTGAAAAGGTGAGACCCTGCATCAGAAATTTGTTGCGTTTGAACTGGTGATTTTCGCTACGGCAATCGGTATCCTTGCTACCTTCGCTGCGCCCTGGCTGGAACTGCGCGGGACATTCCAGTCGTGGCGCATCGTCGAGTGGCACACGTTTTGGCGCGGGGCGGGGTCCTACCAACTCGTCGAGGTAGTCGCTTCTAGTTATGCTGTGCCGGTCGAGTTCGCCACGGAGGAAATGCGCGGTACGGTTCATAACCTCACCGTGCTGGGCACCATTCTCGGCGGATGGCATACGCTCGCGCTTGCTGGGCTATTGTACGCAAGCGTACGAGTCCGCGCGCAGGGGTTATCGCAATTGGGAATGGGCGTCCGAGTTGGGGCCCTACTCCTGATCATCATCCTTGTGCTTTTTGCTTTCACCGTACTCCTGTCCTTGCCCTCCAGTCTTGCAATGAAAGTAGATTTTCGCGCACCATCGGATTTCCACAGCGATTCGCTCATCTGGTCGGACCTCACGGTCCTGCCGGTTGCGCCGGTATTCTCCGTTCTGGCGGTGGTGATTCAAGTGATCGGTGGGTGGGCGGCTTTTGGTCGCTCCGAAAATGGGTTATAAGTGTCGCACCAAATGCTGTAAATGCGGCAAAAGTCATTGGTGAATCAGTATCTATCTCAATTTGACCGCATTTTGACCGGATTCCGACGCAATAGAAACTTACCGAGGGATATAATGAAGAGCGGAGCGCGGGGTTGCTCCGCTCTTGTTTTGCTGCTTGTTCCGCGGAAGAGTCCCGGGCGGAATAGAAGGCGAAGATGCCGATTGTAGAATTTCTCAACGCGGAGGGCCATCGCCTCTTGATTAATACGCGCCGCGAGGCGATTTCGATCTTGGCAGATAATGAGCTTGCCCTTAATTACGATGGCGAGGGGCGAATGACCGGCGCCTGGATTGACGGGCGCAATTATCTTCGAAGTCTCGATAACCACATCATCGAAAAACAAGAGGGTCCCCAGCCGGGACTCTCTTATCGCGTTCGGCGGGAGTTGACCCCCGAGCAAGGGCGCCACCTGCTCAGCCGGGTTTACGGGTTGGTCAGCGGCTATCGTGAGATGGTGGACAAGCCGGGGACTAGTGTGATCAACGATGCGCCGCTCGCCGATTGCCGGCAGGCACGCGAGGCGTTGAACCACATTCTGGCATGCGATCTCGCCCGACTGGAAGGCGAGGGCGAGCAATTCCACCGGATTTACAAACCCATCAACATCCTCCCTCCGGACCAGTACATGGCGCTGGTGCTCCAGGCTACCGAAGGATGCTCGTACAACCGATGTACCTTTTGCGGCTTTTACCGTGACCGCTCTTTTCGCATCAAGACGCTTGGCGAATTCAAACGGCACATCTCCGATGTACGCCAACTGCTAGCCAGAGGAATCCAGTTGCGCCGTTCGATTTTCCTGGCCGACGCGAACGCGCTGGTTATGCCTCAGGACCAACTCCTGCCGCTCTTTGATGCGATCGACGCCGAGTTTGAAATTCAACCGCCCCATCTCAAACGTGAGGGCCTGGAAACCTGGACAGCCAAGCATCCGGTTCACATGAAGGGCATTTACTCCTTTGTCGATGCCTTTACCACACGCCGAAAAACGGCAGATGATTTCGCTAAATTGGCCGCGCGGGGCCTGCGGCGGGTTTACATCGGCCTGGAAAGTGGAGATGAAGAGGTACTCCAATTCCTGGGCAAGCCCAATTCGCCGGAGGATGTGCTCCGACTGGTGGGCGAGGTTAAAGCGGGTGGGGTAGGGGTTGGTCTGATTATCCTGGCAGGCGCGGGCGGGGCGGACCTCGCGCAGGCGCATGTCCAACACTCGGTGGAAATCATCAATGCCCTGCCGCTCGACGCGGATGATCTGGTCTACTTTTCAGAACTGGTCGACTACCCTGGTTCGAACTATTCCGCGCTCGCGCGCGAACGGGGCATCCGGCCTCTCTCGATCGAGGAAATAGGTCGGCAGATGGACCAGCTGCGGGAGGGCTTTCACTTTCGCGACCCCGAACACGCACCTCGGATTAGTTATTACGACGTAAGGGAATTCATCTACTAGAACGGAGGCTGAATGGCACGCGGAACTATAACGATAGATGAAAATATCTGCAAAGGGTGTGAGCTTTGCACGAGTGTTTGCCCGAAGGATCTGATTCGAATGGGGACGAATTTCAGCGCGCGAGGATATCGTCCCGCCACGTTGGTGGACCCCAATGGACAGTGCACGGGCTGCCTCCTCTGCGCGACCATTTGCCCTGATGTCGCCATCACCGTGTATAGGGAGGCCAGGCCGGTCGCTGCTCCCAAAGCACAGCCGGCATGATGCAGGAGGAAGACGCAAAAATCAAGGGCGTGAAACGCCTGCCAAACTCAAAGATGAGATTGGAGTGGTTATGACCAAAGAATTGTGGGAAGGCAATCGAGCGATTGCCGAAGCCGCGATGCGGGCAGGGCTGGAGGCTTTTTTCGGCTACCCGATTACGCCGCAGACCGAACTGCTCGAATACCTGTCCTGGAAGATGCCGGAAAGGGGGCGCGCCTTTATTCAGGCGGAGAGCGAGGTTGCCGCAATTAATATGGTGTATGGCGCGGCGGCGGGCGGTGCCCGCGCGATGAGTTCGTCGTCCAGCCCGGGCATTTCGTTGATGCAGGAAGGCATTTCATACATTGCCGGTTCCGAAGTGCCGGTAGTCCTGGTGGACATTATGCGCGGTGGACCGGGATTGGGGAATATTGCCCCTAGCCAGGGGGATTACTTTCAATTAACCAAGGGCGGTGGTCACGGAGATTATCGCCCGATAGTACTGGCACCGGCATCGGTGCAAGAAGCGGTAGACCTGATGTACGGCGCTTTCGATATCGCGGAGAAATATCGCCACGTCGTCATCCTCGCCGCGGATGGGAATATCGGGCAGATGATGGAGCCGGTGGAAATGCCGCCGGAGCGGCAAGTCGAGAAGCGCGATCGGGGCTGGGAACTGACGGGAGCACAAGGGCGTGACCGGCGTATTATCACTTCGATCTATTTGCAACCCGAAGTCCTTCACCGATTTAACGAGCATCTTCAGCGCAAACAGCGAGAAATCGAAAGGAACGAGGTACGCTATCGCGAGTTCTTGCTGGAGGATGCGGAATTTGCGGTTGTGGCATTCGGCACGGCGGCACGCGTGGCGCAAACGGCAGTCAAGTGGGCACGCGCGCAGGGGATCCGCGTTGGGGTATTCAGACCTGTGAGTCTCTATCCCTTCCCGTATGATCGTCTTCGTGAGGTCGCGGGGCATCTGCGTGCGATCCTCGACGTTGAGATGAGTTCGGGCCAGATGATAGAGGATGTGCGCCTTGCCGTGGGAGATCACCTTCCGGTATCGTTCTATGGCAGGATGGGCGGACTGGTCCCCTTCCCTGATGATATTCTCCCGGAAATTGAAAAGATGATCCAATCCGCCGAGCACGCGGCGCCCCGAAGCAGAGTGGGGTGGGCGGATTGAGGAGAATGGAGAAAAGATGATTGCCGATAATATGCAAACTGTCTTTAAACGACCCCAGTCGCTCGAATCCGTAGTGACACACTATTGCCCAGGCTGCACTCATGGCACCATCCACCGGCTGGTTGCCGAAGTGCTCGACGAACTTGGAATCCGTGAGAAGACTATCGGCGTAGCTCCGGTGGGCTGTGCCGTCTTTGCTTACAACTATTTCAATACCGATTTTGCCGAGGCGGCACACGGTCGCGCCCCCGCCATGGCAACCGGGCTCAAGAGGGTACACCCTGACCGTGTTGTGTTTACCTATCAGGGTGATGGCGACATGGCGGCTATCGGGACGGCCGAGATTATCCATGCGGCGGCGCGCGGCGAGAATATTACGGTCATTTTTGTAAATAATGCCGTGTACGGGATGACGGGCGGGCAGATGGCGCCGACAACTTTGCCGGGGATGACCACAACCTCATCCCCGCGCGGACGCGATGTAGAAATAATGGGTTTCCCTGTGAAGGCGGCGGAGCTGCTATCTCAAATGACGGGTGCCTCATATGTTGTGCGCCGCTCGGTACACGACCCGGGCAACATTAACAAGACGAAAAAGGCGATCAAGACCGCCTTTCAAGTTCAATTGAATCAGGCGGGCTTTTCACTTGTCGAAATACTGTCTTCCTGCCCGACGAATTGGAACATGACCGCCGTGGATGCTCTGAAGTTCATCAAAGACGAAATGATCCCATATTATCCACTGGGCGACTATAAGGTAGCTGAATCGGTCAAGAGTTTGGTTACCTAGTCAAACGGTCAATTTGTGATTGGTCGGCTTGGAAACGCAAGTCATTGGCGATCAACCGACTACCCAATCATTAAACTACTGGACTAGACATGCATCAAGAAATCATTATTTCTGGATTTGGCGGTCAGGGAGCATTGTTTGCCGGGCAGTTGATTGCCTACGCGGGGCTGGCAGAAGGGCGGCACGTTACCTGGATTCCCTCCTATGGGCCCGAAATGCGTGGCGGGACTGCAAATTGCACAGTCATTGTTTCGGATGAAGAAATCGGTTCTCCGCTGGTGCGCCGTCCGACTGCTGCCATCGTGCTCAATCCGCCTTCGTTCGAGCGATACGAACCGCTGATGAAAGAGGATGGCGTTCTGCTGGTCAATGCCTCGCTCATCTCGGCACCCGCGCGACGGGCGGATATCCGCCGGTTCGACATCCAGGCAAACGAAGAGGCCGCCGCGCTGGGGGCCGCCCAGATGGCGAATATGATACTAGTCGGCGCGCTTGTCGCCGCCACCGGAGTGCTCAGAATGGAAACGCTGGACCAGGTTCTTGAAGAACGAGTCAGCGCCCGGCACCGCGACAAATTGCATGCCAACAAAGAAGCGTTGCGCCGCGGCGCGGCCATTGTCAAAGGTTAGGGAAAAGGTGTTTCCGGGGGTTCGGTACCGAACCCCCCACCTGTTTTTGACCCTTTTTTGACCGTAGGGGCACGGGCTTTTGACCTCCTTTTCCTATAATTGTGCCTAGACGCGAAACTCACAGTGTCGTGAGTTTGTCGCCGTTGTGCGGCGCTCTCAACAAGGACGATCAATGGACACTGTTTCGCGTGACGGCGCGTGCAATTTACCTGCTACCGTCGGGCATGACTCTAAATCTCAACGTGCACGTGATGGTAACAGGTCGCTGACCTCGCGACTTGGGCGAGGAGGATTCTCGATGGCAATGCGAAGACACATGGTGAAAGACTGGATGACCCCTGATCCGGTCTCGATTGACCCCCACACGACACTTCCAGATGCAAACCGGCTGATGAGGGAGTGCAATATACGCCGTTTGCCGGTTGTCGAAAAGGGAAAGTTAGTAGGCATTGTCACCCTTGGCGACATTCGTGAGGCTTCACCTTCGAACGCGACGGCGTTGAGCATATACGAGTTAAATTACCTGTTGGCGCGTCTGACGGTCGGCGAGATCATGACGCGGGACCCCTATACGGTCTCGCCGGATACTTCGATCGAAGCGGCAGCTCGATTGATGTTGGAACACAAAATCGGCAGTCTACCGGTCGTGGCGGAAACGCGCCTGGTCGGTATTATTACAGAGTCGGATATTTTCAGGCTATTGGTCACCGAAGGGGAACCGCGTCCCACGTTCGCCTAGGTCGATCAAATCAAGGCAGGGCAAAGCACCCTGCCTTATTTTGAAATCCATGCCTGGTCAGGCAATGACGTAAAGTTTATTGCTCTCTGAAGGAGGAGAGGGATTCATGGCAGCAATAGATCGCAAAGGCGATATCGATATCAATCGTAAAGCGCGCCTAGGAATACCGCGACAAAAAGTGGCCAAGCAGCCCGCGGAAGAGCGTGTTTTGAATTTCCAGGAAGTGTACTTGGGTTTTGACGAAGAACACGCCAAAATCGAAGCCTCGCGCTGTCTCCAGTGCCCGGACCCGGCACCGTGCCAACTGGCGTGCCCGTTGCACAATGACATTCCCCTCGCCATGTGGCATATTTACCAGGGTGAGTTCCTCGAGGCTGCCGCTGTTTACCGGCAGACGAGCAATTTGCCCGAAGTGTGCGGACGCGTCTGTCCGCAGGAAAAACTTTGCCAGGGCTCGTGTGTGGTGGGCAAGCGGGATTATCCGGTTTATTTGGGCAAGCTCGAAAGCTTTGTCACCGATTACGAGCGCCGCACCGTTGGCTTGAGCAAGCCCCGACTGCCATCTCCAACCGGCAAACAAGCTGCCGTTATCGGTTCCGGACCCGCGGGTCTGGCGGTTGCCGAAGAATTGACCAAGCTCGGTCATTCGGTGACGATATTCGAGTCACTGCCGGCTGCCGGGGGCGTGATGGTTTACGGGATTCCCAGTTTCAAATTGAAGAAGGCCGTTCTATCAGACAAGGTGAAATACCTGGAAGACATCGGAGTCAAGTTCGTCTGCAATACGACCTTGGGCAAGAACAAGACCGTCGAGGATCTGAATAAAGAAGGGTACCGTGCCATATTCCTCGGCACTGGGGCTTGGACGCCGACGAAATTGAACACGCCGGGCGAAGACCTCAAGGGCTTATATATGGCAACCGAATACCTCATCCGCGGGA
>JBLMXX010000157.1:0-6213 GCA_050257995.1 Acidobacteriota bacterium
GCGAGACGCGGATGGTCGATTTCGGTCGCGGACCCGTGGAAGCGATGCTCTTTCCCTGGGGCGACGTGTTCACGGCATTTTACAGCACGGGCATCCCGAACATCTCCGACTATATTGTCCTACCCCCCGCCGTCGTCGCGCGGCTGGGAATGCTGCGCCGGCTGGGGCCGCTGCTCAAGTTCGGCCTTGTCCGGCGGATGATGCAGAGCCAGGTGAGTCCCGGCCCAAACCCTGCCTTGCGCGCGGCGACCCGGGTCGACGTGTGGGGGCAGGTGGAGGATGATGCGGGAGGGCGCGCGACCGCGCGCCTGCACGGACCGGAAGCGGGGGTGGAGTGGACGGCGCTTGCGGCGCTGGCGGTCGTCCGGCGGGTGCTGGCGGGCGAAGCGCCGGAAGGATACCAGACTCCTGCGCGGGCGTACGGCGCGGACCTCGTCATGGAGTGCGAGGGCGTCACGCGTGAGGACGTCGACTGAACGGGGGTGTATTAATGGCGATAACCTGAATACTCTTCTCTATAGTGAGGACCGGCGCGTCGGTACGAATCTTTCAACGGCGAAAGGGGGGGATTAGGATGTATCTGCCACACGAGGAAGGACAGGGCTTGCTCGAGTACGCCTTGATCCTGGTGCTCGCCGTGCTCGTCATCATTTTTATCGTGACCGTATTGGGTCCGCAGGTGGCGAATTTGTTTGCCCGGGTCACGAACCAGGTTGGCGGGCCGTAGCGGGTGAACGATGGCGAACCATGATGAATGGCTCCGTCTCAGGACGGGGCTATTTTATTCCTTTCGCGCTCACGACGGCTTGGCATACGTCGGCGGGAGCACACGCGGCGTGTGCCGCCCGACCAGCACCGCCAGCATCCCGCCGCGCTGCGCGACGTTGACGACCTGCTTTTGCGACGCGCGCCCCAGGACGGCGACGCCGTATTTGGTCGACGCCAGCCCGACCACGACGTAGAACGGCGCGGCCTGCACCGTGCCGTCGTCGGCGAGCACCGGGAATTCGTACACGCTGATGCGCGCCAGCCGCTGCACGACCCACGCCCCCGGCTCTTTGAGCGCGAGCTCGATCGCGGCGGTCCATTCCGCCTCCGTCGCCGAGGGTCCGATCAGCACGTTCTCGCCGCCGTAGGAACGGTTCGGCTTGATAACGAGGATCTCGCGGTTGCGGCGGACATAGTCGAGCAGTTCGATGATCTCGTTGTGCGGGTCGGTCGTCCGGCGGTCGCGCAGGACGCGCGTCCACAGCACGTGGTGGCGAAAGATGTTGCGCTCGTCCACGCTGAAATATTGTGAAAAGCGCGGATCGGTAAACACCTCGAAACAACTCTTGTGGTCAAAGTCGCCCGCCATCGACGACACCATCTGGTTTTCCTTGAAGAGGTGCTTGATCGCGCGGACGTTCTCCCCCTCTTTCTCCATCTCGGCGAGATCGCGCACTTCGTAATCGCGATATGCCACGTCGATCATGTGCCCTTCGTAATACACCTGGTTGTTGCGCAGGACCAGTTCCGCGGGATCGGCGTGATAGACCTGGTAGCCCCGCTCGCGGTAATGGTGCGTCAGCGTTTCCAGCTCGTTCGGTCCATCCCCCGAATATTTGGCGTCGATCAGGCAGACCGTCCGCCCCTTGCGCCCGATCGCCTCCGCGTGGTCGGCGATCTCGAGGATGAAAATGTCGCGCAGGTCCTGGGTGAGCTCCAGGTCCAGTTCGGGCGCCATGCTCTGCAGTTCGGGGACGATCACGTCGCGCACGATGCCTTCGGCCGTCGGGATCAGGTGGATCCCGCCGACGCCGACGAGGTTCGGCTCGATGAACGAGAGGGTGTCTTTCCAAAAGGGGCTGGTCAGGTCCACGATCGCGTCGAGGCGACCGAAAACGGTGTGGTACTGGTTGTGGCTCGCGCCCCAGGTGTCCCACAGCCATTTCGATTCGAGGTCGTCCAGCGGCACGACCTCGCGGATGTTGAAATCCTTGAGGTAGAGTTCGGGCATGCGCTTGAGCGCGCCGACGAGGGTGAGGGAGACGTAGTGGAAATAGTTGAGCTGCTCGGAAAAGATGCCCGCGGGGCGGAGCATCACGTTGATGGTCTCCTGATGCCCGTCGCGGAAATAGACCAGTTCGCGGCGCGTGGCTTCGTCCACCACGCGTTGCGCCAGCGCCGACAATTTCTCGGGCGGCATGGCAAAGAACAACTGGCGCAAGCGGCTGTCGAGACTGACGCCGCGCAGTCCATGCTCGTCGGCGGTCGTAAGGGGAGCGACCATGGTGATCCTCCTGCGGGAACCGTGTGCTGTCGATCAGATGCGCTCGATGGCGTGTCCGCGTGAACCCAATATTATCACATTGCGCCGGATTTGGATAGTGGCGCGCAAAAGCGATTCAGAAAGCGCACGATCCGTTCCCAGGCGTCCTTTTTGTTCGCGGGTTCGGCGAATCCGTGCGCTTCGCCCTCGTACCAGTGCGCTTCCACATACTTGTTCTCGATTTTGAGCGCCTCGATCATCCGCTCGCTCATGCGCGGCACGACCATCAGGTCCTGCCGGCCGTGCAGGATCAGGAGAGGCGCGCGGATGTTTTCCGCCCCGTACACCGGCGACCCGCGCCGGTAGCCCGCGGGGTTTTCTTCCGGGGTGCCCATCTGCCGCTGCAGGTCCAGGCGCGCGTCCCGGTCCTCGCTCCGGTACGCCTCCACCAGGTCCGAGTCGCCGTAAAGGTCCACGCCCGCGCAGAACAGGTCCGGCGCGAGCGTGAGGGCGCACAGCGTGAGATAGCCGCCGTAACTGGGACCCACCACGGCCACCCGCGCGGGATCGACATAGTCCTGCGCCTGGAGCCAGCGCGCCCCGTCGATCACGTCATGCGCATCCGCGTGCCCCCATTCGCGGAAATTCGCCTCACGGAATGCCGTGCCATATCCCGTGCTGCCGCGATAGTTCGGCGCGAGGACCACATAACCCTCTTGCGCCAGGATCTGCGGGAGCGGGTAATAAAAATGCCCGAATTCGAAATTCGGTCCCCCGTGCAGGAACACCACCGCGGGCGCCTTGCCGCTGGAGGACGCGGGGCGAAAGAGCGCCGCGTGGATCGCCAGCCCGTCCCGCGCCGGATACGCGACCCATTCGGGCAGGACGAGCGCGGGGGACCACAACGGCGCCACGGACGAATCGGTCATCTGCCGCGCAGGGCCGTCCGTGGACAACAGCCACAGGTCGCCCACGGTGGCGGGGTTCTCGAACGTCACCGCGAGACGCTGCGAGTCCGGCAACCATCCGACGATGCGGTATTCGCCGTCCTCCTTCGAGATGCGCCGCGCCTCTCCCGTCGCCACCTGCGCCACCCATAGGTCGAACTTGCCTTCGCGGTGCCGGATAAAAGCGACCTGCTGGCCGTCCGGCGAAAAAATGGGACCTCCCTGCGGGTCGATCTGGTAAAAGTGCGGACCGCCGTCCTCGCATTCCCCGCGCGTCAGTTGGCGCGTCGCGCGCGTCGCCCGATCGTAAAGGTAAACGTGAAACCAGCCGTCCCGGTCGGACAGGTACGCCACGCTTTTCCCGTCCGGCGCGAAACTGGGGGCGCCGCTCCATGCCCCCGGCGGGCTGATCAACTCCGGGTCCCCTCCCTCTGCCGGGACCAGGTGGACGCCGCGCGTCAGGTCTGCCTCGGAGGGAGAGCCGTAGGCGATCCACCGCGCATCGGGCGACCAGACCGGGTCGACGGCATCGCAGGGTCCGCGAGTGACGGGCGCGAGCCCGGACCCGTCGGGGGCGATGGTCCAGAGATGGTCCCACCCGCGCCGCCGCGAAATGAACGCGATGCGCGACGCGTCCGGCGACCAGCGCGGGCTGCTGCTGCCGGCGGGATGTGCGATCAGCTCGCGCGCCTCCGTCCCGTCGGCATGCATCACCCACAAGGCGTGCCCGCGGACAAAGACAATGCGCGCGCCGTCGGGCGACCACTGCGGCTCGGCGCAGTCGTCCAGCGTCGCGGTGAGGCGGCAGGGCCAGGCCGCGCGTTCCACCGGCAGGGAAAAGATCTGCGCGGGATGCCCCACGTGCGCGGTGTAGGCGACGGACTGGCCGTCGGGCGAAAGCGAAAATTCCGCGGGCGCAGAGAGCGCGGCAAAGGTTTCGATCAGGGCGGCGGTTCGATCCTGCATGCTGACTCCGAAAGTCACGCGCCCGATGCCGGGCGGAGTATCGGGAGATTATAGTGCGGGTTGCCGCGCGTGTCAACGCGAATGTTTTTGGGGGACGAGGTAGGGAACGCTCGCCTCAGCGTTCCCTTCTCTGAATTGTCATAGCTCTGAATTGGGGATTATTATGGAAGGGGCAAGGGGAAAAGTCGGTGCGGATAGGTCGGAGGATCAGTGAGGGATTAGGTCCGCCGCCGGCTTTAAACTTGGCTGTGATGGAGGTGAACATCTACCGCCTCGGCGTGCAGGTGACCCGCGTGCGGTCGGGTGTACATTTCGCGGCGATAAAGCATTGCACCCGCCATGCCCAGGAACATTGTCGCATCCGACAACGAAAACAGCGAATTGCGTGTGATTCCGGGAATGTAATTGTGCAGGCCGAGCTGGACGCAGGCGAGGAACACCGCAGGTCCGATCAGCATCGCTGCTGCCATTTCAGCGCTGTGCCGCCAACCATGTCGCTGATACAACATGAGAGCCACCATAGGTGGGACCATCGAGAGTTCCATCCCGGCATACCAGATGACCCGGTCTGTCTCCGACGGCTTGCCGGTGAGTACGTGAAAGATCATCATGCCGACCATCATGGCGACAAGCATCTGCACGAAATGCCACACAAAGCGCACTACGCTCCAGGCAATGCTTGGCGCCTGTTCATTCATCAAACCATTCGTGTAGCTGGCGTTGGTAGCCATATTCCCCTCCCTGAGATTAGGTTGCCATCAGAATAACAGAGGTCTGGCCAGTCGTCATCGACAGGATGATGAATCTTGAGTAATCAAAAGAGACCGCGTTTGACGCGGTCTCCTCCTACTTTTGTGGCATTCCGTCTCCTCGTATTGGACGAGTGCCTCGCCCAGTCTTCCAGGCCCCGGCACGTTCGTCAGGTTCCCATCATCATCTTCTCTCCTCTTACCTTGTGGAAGGGTGGAGGGCCAAGTCTACTGCTGCGCCACCCTCTTGCAAAAAACAGGGTCCGCCAATATAATCCCCATACTCTGAGTTCAAAGAGACGGTCGGAGCTTTCAGAAGGAGGCAGGCATGGAGATCAACGAGACCCTGGGTCCGGTTAGCATTCTAGCCGTCAAGGGCAATCTTGATTCGAACACCTTCCTGCAGTTGATGAATCGAGCCGACGCGGTCATGGCCAAGGGCCATGCGAACCTCATCCTCGACTTGCACGCGGTCGACTATATCAGCAGCGGCGGGCTGGTCGCCCTGCAGACGATCACCGGTCGCGCGGCGGGCAGCGGCGGCAAAGCAGTCTTGTGCAGCTTGACGCCGCGGGTCGTCGAGGTGATAGAAGCCACCGGATTGGAAAAGGTCTTGACCGCCTTTCCGGACCTCACCGCCGCGCAGTCTAGTTTTGCGCGGAAATAACCCGGTCCACCCCCATGCCGGAGCGAGACACGTACGAACGCAGATTTGACCAGAACGCCCGGATCGCGGACATTCGCTCGTTTGTCCGGAAGGCGATCGCGGCGCTCGGCGGCGGCGACGACGACGGGTTCGCGTGCGAACTGGCCACCGACGAAGCCGCCTCGAACGCATTCGAGCACGCCTATGCCGGAGGAGACGGCGAGGTCCTGGTGACCGTGGCGCGCGAGGGCGATGAGGTTGTCATGTCCGTGCGCAACTGGGGTGCGCCCTTCGACCCGGGCCAGGTGCCCGCGCCGGACCTCGATGCGCCGCTCGAAGAGCGCAAGGAAGGCGGACTGGGATTATTCCTCATCCGCCGGTTTATGAACGGCGTGTCGTTTACCTTTGACCCCGTCGAGGGAAACACCATCACCATGCGCCGCCGCTTGATCCGAAAATAAAGAGCCCTGCGAATGCCGCAGGGCTTTATTACTAACAAGACTTCCGAAGTTTCCAAAACTTCGGAAGTCTCCAAGTCTGCGAGACTCCCCTAGCCATTCCCGCTGTTGGAATCCGCCTGCGTGGTCGGGCGCACACTCAACGTCAGCGCCACCTGGACCTGCTTGCCATTGCGCATGACCGTCAGATTCACCT
>JBLMXX010000158.1:0-3515 GCA_050257995.1 Acidobacteriota bacterium
AACCCGCTCGTGCCAGTGGGAAACATTCTCCAAGAGTCCAACCGCCCGGACCAGGAACGGCTCGGCTTGATCGAAATAACCCTGCACTGCCAGTCCGCGTCCGATCATGCTCGCCGGGACGGCTAGAAATTCTTCGCCGCCCTCCTCCGATTCCCCGAACGCCATCACCTCGCGCAAATAGCGCACCGCCTCGCGCATCTGGTTCGCGTGCAGATGTGCCTGACCGATCCAATAGCGGGTGCGCGCCAGTCGCCAGCGGTCCTCGCGCAGTCCTCCGCCCGAGCGCACGAGTTCCTCCGCAATGGCTTCAAGCGGGAGCAGTCTTTCGACGGTGCGGTGAGGACCTTCGCCGCGGAGTGCTACCGCCACACGCTTGAGCATCAGGTCCACTTGCCCGCGGCGGTTTTCCAGCGTGTCGGGCAGGTGGGCGAGCGCGCCGAGGGCAAGATCATAATACGTGCGCGCTTCCGGATTGGCGGACCGCTGTGCGGCGGCATCGCCCGCGGCAGTGGCATACTGCAGGGTCTTGGCATCCTCGCCGGCTTGCGAATAATGGTGGGCGAGGAGCGCGGCCAATTCGTCGGAGGCGTCCGTGTAAAGCGATTCGTACGCTTGTGCGACGCGGCGATGGACGAGGCGACGCTTTTTCAACAGGAGCGATTCGTAGGCGGATGCCTGGGTGAGTGCATGCTTGAAGAGATAGCTTGGGTCTTGATCCCCGAGCAAGCGAATCAGTTGCGCGCGGGATAGTTGGTCGAGCTCTATGTCGAGGTCTGGCATCAGAGTCATGGGTGGAACAGTCCGCCTTTCAGAAGGGGGTTAGGATATGGCGGGGATTATAGCAGGAATGCACGTGGGCTGTAAAGGTGGGTTACACGCTGATGAACGGAATCCGGGTCGCTTGGCTCAGGAGTCGATAGATTTCGAGCAGCCGAGCCAGTTCTTTCGCGTCGCGGCTCCCTTCGGCATCGACCCAGCGCGGCAATGCATCGATCGTCGGCACATCCACGCGCAGCGAGAGCACGCGCGGAGGAGGTTGGCGCACCTCCGCTTCCAGCCGCAGAAAGCGCGGGCGCTGCGCTTGCAGCGGGCGCCGCCACAGCGCGCGAAACAGACCCACGATGCCGCCGCGCGGTTTGCGCCTGCCTTCGGTTGCGAACTGTTCGGCGAGCAGGTCCAGTCCTTCCGTCAACCGCAGCGACCCCGGCACGAGATCGGGGGAAGCATCGAGCGCGGCAAGCAATTTTTCGAGATCGTCCAGATTTTTGAGAGGGAATCGAAAAGGCGCTTCCATATGATTCACGATCGAGTAGGAGGTGGGAGACCCTTCGGGTTTTCAGAAACCCGAAGGGTCTCGTTACAGGTACAACACTAGCGATAACTGACGCGTACCGCGATCCAATCGAGTGAGAAATCGCGTGCGTTGTTGCTGGCAACGTCGACGAGGCGCACGCGGAAATTCGCATCGCTCACATCGGTCAGCGTCCAGGCGCGCCCCCAGGTGTCGGCGGAGCCGCCCAGGACGTACGCTTTTTCGCTCTTGGAGAGGGTGGCGGTCGTCTTGGCGGTCGTCCAGGTCGTGCCGCCGTCCCAGGACAATTCCACGCACATCTTGGGCGAGCCTGTCGTGGCGTCGACCTTGGCGTGGAGTTGGACCTCGATGCCGGTGGGCACCGCGCCCGCGGGCAGCGCCAACCCATAGTTGTAGAAACGGTGCCGGTCCTTGCCCGCATCGGTGCACGCGGTCGAGGTCGTCGTGCCGCTGTTGGTGTCTACGGCGAAGGTCGCGTTATCGCTGAACGCGTTCGCCGGGTTGGTTTGAAAGCCGTCGCCGTCACCGCCTGTGTCGGCGGCTTGGGCTGCCGGACTCTTGTACCCCGTGTTCAAGGTGTTGGCACTCCCCTTGGTCGGCGAACTGGTCGTAGTGGTCTGCCATGCGCCGCCATCGGGGAAGCGGTACCACGAGACGTCGTAGCCGGTACTGCCGAACGTGAACTTGTCGATCACGGTGGTGCCGTCCGCGGCGATCAAGTTCACATCATCGCCCGTATTGTTGAAATAGTTGGTAAAGTCGCGGGTCCAGTAGCCGTACGCCGCGATCGTCGTTCCGGTGGGAATCGTGTACGGCGCGCCCCCGCCCCCCACCAGGTCGTCGATGATGCAGCCGCCGATGGTGACGGCGGATGCCGTGGGATTGTACAGCTCGACCCATTCGGTCGTGTAGAGGGTGCTGTTCGCCGGCAGTACCTCGTTGATCTTTACGGCACTGCACGCGCTGGGGGGCGGCGGTGTGGCGGTCGGAGTGGGGGTCGGCGTATTGGTCGGCGGAGCCGGAGTGGTCGGCGTGGGTGTCGGTCCGCCGTTATCGACCAGCAATTGCGGGTCCGCTTTGGTCGGATCGAACCATACCGGCGCGGACCAGGTGAGGTCTTTGCTCGTCGTGCGACCGTACGTTGGATCGCTCGCAAAGGTGTACGTGTCCTGGAATTTGACGACGAACCAGTCGCCCGCGACGGCAGGCAGGGTCACGTTCCACGTGCCGCTCGCGGTATTTGGCTGGTAACGCGCAACATAGTTGCCCGCGTTCGCGCCCACGGAATCGCCGGTCGTGCCGAACGAGTTTTTATAGATCCAGATGTTCTGGATCGCGTCGTTCGCGGTTTCGGCTTTGCACACGGGCACGTTGTTGTTGCAGACCGATTCGGAGGGATTGTTCCACCAGATCGTGAACGCGACATTGGAACTGCCGCCGATCGTTTGCCCCATGCTCCAGCCGTTCGCGAGGAACCCGATCTGCATGTTCGGGTCCTCGGTCGCATAGGTCATGTGCTCGCGCAAGCCCTTGAGCACACCGGCGCGATTCAACAGGATGCCCTTGGGGCGGACGATCACGGTGTATTCGCTGGACGAGGCGCCCCAGGTGGCACGGTGATTGTCCTGGTCAGCCGAGGGCGAAAGTTTCCAGCCGAGGCCCAGGTAATGCGCCCACAGGTTCTCGAGCGGATTGTTCGTCGCATATTCGAGATTACTGCCGTTGTTGGTGAAATCCGTGTTCGTGGCACCGGTATAGCCACTGCTCACGGCGATGGTCCCGAAATACGGCGCCGCGGCGGCGACGTAGCGATTGCCGAAATCACCGGTGGTCGGATGGTTGAATTGCGCGGCGATATCCTCGCCTGCCGTGCCCAACCCCGCGACGTGGGTGTAATAGCTGTCCGCGTCCGTCCAGTCGCCGTCGGGGTGATCGGTGCCGACCATCGCGAGCGCATTGAAGAGGTTCCAATGCCCGCCGGAAGAAATCGTGCTGACCTCTTGACCGGCCACGGCGATAAAGGTCGACGTCGTGGCGGCATCGGCTTGCGCGCGAATGGTGTTAGACGTCGCGTCGCTGTAGAGCGTCGTGTCGCCGACGGTGCGCCCGGCGTGGACGTGCGGAGAGATCATATAGTACTTGAGCAAGGGGACGTTCCTGGCGTACGCGAACGCGGTCGCGGCGGTCGAACCGGCGGCGCCAT
>JBLMXX010000159.1:0-5819 GCA_050257995.1 Acidobacteriota bacterium
CACAGGTCCGGCGACGGTATTTGGAAAAATCAATGGCATGGCGCCTCATGCGCGCATCGCGATGTACAAAGCCCTGTGGTCTACTCAGGATGCATCGACCGCCAGCGGATTTACGTCTGACCTGGTCGCCGCCATCGACCAGGCGGTCGCCGACGGCGTGGACGTGATCAACTACTCGATCAGCGGCACGCTGACCAACTTTCTCGATCCCGTCCAGGTCGCGTACCTGTATGCCGCAAATGCCGGTATTTTCGTCGCGGCATCGGCAGGCAACAGCGGGCCCACGACTTCAACCGTGGCGCACCCCGGACCGTGGTTGACCACGGTGGCGGCGGGGACGCATAACCGCAATGGCAATGGTTCTGTAACGCTCGGCAACAATGTTACTTATACCGGTGCTTCCGTTGCAACCGCCGTTGGTCCCAAGCCTTTGATCGACTCGACCGCCGCCGGCTTGCCGGGGGCGGATCCGACGGCACTTGCACTGTGCTTCGCGGCTGTTGATAACGGCGGAACCGCAGTGCTGGATCCGGCCAAGGTCGCTGGCAAGATCGTCGTCTGCGACCGCGGCTCTAACGCTCGTGTGAACAAGAGTCTGGCCGTTAAGGAAGCCGGTGGTGTGGGCATGATTTTGTTGAATACGTCCCCCAACTCGCTCAACGCCGATTTTCACTTTGTGCCCACCGTTCATCTGGCAGACACCGACCGCGCCGCCGTCAAGGCTTATGCGGCAACTGCCGGTGCCACCGCGACGATCAACAAAGCCACGATCGTTTATAATGCCCCTGCTCCGTTCACTGCCTCCTTCTCCTCGCGCGGTCCCCTCCGCGCCGGCGGTGGTGACCTGCTCAAGCCCGACCTCATCGCGCCTGGCCAGGATATCCTCGCGGCGGTTGCGCCTCCCGGTAATGCCGGCCGCGATTTCAACCTGTACAGTGGGACCTCAATGTCCAGCCCGCACGTCGCCGGTTTGGCAGCCCTGCTCAAACAGCTGCACCCGGACTGGACGCCGATGATGGTCAAATCGTCCCTGATGACATCTGCGTATGATGTGCTGGATGGTCCCAACACCAGCGCGGCGATCATCTTCCGTCAGGGTGCCGGCCATGTTCAGCCCAACAAGGCGGCGGACCCCGGCCTGGTGTACAATGCCGGTTGGAATGACTGGCTCGCCTTCCTGTGCGGCACGACCGGGTTAAGTCCGTCAACCTGTAGTGCTCTGTCCGGTAAGGGGTATTCGCTGGATCCTAGCAATCTCAATGTTGCCTCGATCGCAATCGGCGACCTGGCCGGTGTTCAAACCGTTACGCGCAAAGTGACCAATGTCGGCAAAACCAATGCGACTTACACGGCTTCTGTTACAGGCATGACCGGCTTTAACGTAACTATCAGTCCGGCATCGCTGACCCTCAATCCTGGCGAAACCAAGTCTTTCGATGTGAAATTCACCAGGACGACGGCAACCCTGAACGCCTACACGGGCGGCCAACTGACCTGGTCGGATGGCAAGCACACGGTGCGCATCCCGATGGTCGTCCAGCCGGTAGCTCTCGCCGCTCCGAAGCAAGTCTCCGGCAGTTACAATGTGACCTTTGGTTACAACGGTCCATTCAGCGCAACCGCCCGCGGCTTGCTGCCGGCAACGACCTTCACCGGCTCTGTGATGACCGACCCAACCGGAACCTTCAAGCCCGTCGTCAGCCCCTCCACCGTCAAGTATGATGTGGTCGTCCCCGCCGGCACAACCTATGCACGCTTCTCTCTGTTTGATGCCAATACCACCCCCGGAAGTGATCTGGATTTGTACGTATATCGGGGGACGACGCAAGTTGGTTCAAGCACCGGCAGTACGGCGACTGAAGAAGTCAACTTCCTGAACCCAACTGCTGCCACGTACACCGTTTGGGTACATGGTTTTGGCACATCCAATCCATCGACCTTTACGTTGTTTACCTGGGTCCTCGGCTCGACGGCGGCAGGTAATATGACGGTGAACGCCCCGGCCACAGCCACACTGGGCGGCACCGGCAAGATTGATCTCACGTTCTCCGGACTGACCGCGGGAGTCAAGTATCTCGGCAGCGTCGCTTATTCAGGCTCGACGGGTATGCCAGACCCAACCATCGTTCGCGTGGATCCCTAAGTCCATTCGAACCGGGTTTTGCAGCCCCTGCTAAATCGCAAGAAAACGGCGGATGCGCTGACAATGCATCCGCCGTTCTTATTCCCGCCGCTATTTCCTACGATGGCTTGGCACACAAGAAGGGTGCTCTCGTTCCACCGCCGTGATACTCGTAGACTTGACCGCCGGAGCGGAGTTGAATCCGGTATCCCTCGACCAGTACTTGCGTATACATCATGCCCGGCTCGGGACAGCCCAGGCTTCCGTCCGGCCACGTCACAGGCGTGAAGGTAACCAGTTCGATTTGATCGGCGCTGACGGACAGGCGCTTGGATAGGTCCTGCTTCGCTTGCGTGACCTGTGCCATTTCCGTCGGCGGTGATGTAGGATTGGGAGTTGCACTCATTTGATTCTTGTCCTTTCCAGGTGCGGACTCTGGCGGGGTAATTGGTGCGACGGTCGCCAGAGGACTCGGCACAGCAGCCTTGTCCGAAGGTGAAGCCGGTGCCGGACCGCAGCTCGCGGTGCTCGCGATGAACAACGCGATAATCCCTAATGGGACCCAATTGTTCTTGGACATGACTTTTTATCCATCCCCATCTCTTACGCGGGCACCTTTTCTTTTTGCTTCGGCGCTTTGGTGCGTTTCTCTTCTTTGTAGAACACCAACTTGCCGCCCTCCACGTCTACGACGACGGTGTCTCCTTCGACGAATTTCCCCTGCAATACCTGAAGCGCCAGCGGGTCGAGTACCAGGCGCTGGATCGTGCGCTTGAGCGGGCGCGCGCCATAGACCGCGTCATAGCCCTGCTCGACCAGGTAATCCCGCGCCTGGTCGGAAAGCTCGATGTCGATCTTCCGTTCCGCCATCCGCCGCCGCACGAGTTCCATCTGGATATTCACAATGCTCTTGAGGTGCGCGCGCGTGAGCGGGTGGAACAGCACGATTTCGTCGATGCGGTTCAGGAACTCGGGACGGAAGCGAGAGCGCAGTGCTGCCAGCACCGCCTCGCGCACCTTCGCGTCCTCCACCGAGAACTCGCCGGTGAGAAATTCCGTGCCGGTGTTCGACGTCATGATAATGACGGTGTTCTTGAAATCGACCGTCCGTCCCTGACCGTCCGTCAAGCGCCCATCGTCCAGGATTTGCAGCATGGTGTTAAAGACGTCGGGCGCCGCCTTTTCGATCTCGTCGAACAAGACGACCGAGTAGGGACGCCGCCGTACCGCTTCGGTCAACTGCCCGCCTTCTTCATAGCCAACGTATCCGGGCGGCGCGCCGATGAGACGCGCGACCGTGTGTTTTTCCTGGTATTCGCTCATGTCGATGCGGATCATGGCTTGCTCATCGTCGAAGAGAAATTCGGCGAGGGCGCGTGCCAGTTCCGTCTTGCCGACGCCCGTCGGTCCGAGGAAGATGAACGAGCCGATGGGGCGGTTCGGGTCTTGCAGACCGGCGCGCGCACGTCGGACCGCGTTCGCCACCGCTTCGACGGCATCCTCCTGCCCGATCACGCGCCGGTGGAGGCGCTCTTCCATCTTGAGCAGTTTCTGGACCTCACCTTCCATCAACCGTGAAACGGGAATCCCTGTCCATTTCGAGATGACCTCGGCAATATCCTCCTCGGTCACCTCTTCTTTGAGCAGCGTGCCGCTCTTTTGAATTTCGGCAAGATGCGCCTGCTCCGCCTGAATCTTGCGGTCGATTTCGGATATCGTCCCGTATTTCAAGCGCGCGGCTTCTTCCAGGTTGCCTTCACGCTCCGCCCGCTCCAACGCCTGCTGGGCAGATTCGCGTTCCTCTTTCAGCGCCCGCGACTTGGAAATGACTTCTTTTTCCTGCTTCCATTTCGCGGTGACAGCGGACGATTTTTCCTTCAGGTCAGCTAGTTCTTTCTCCAGACGCGCCAGCCGCTCCCGCGACGCCTCGTCTCTTTCCTTTTGAAGCGCCACGCGCTCGATCTCAAGTTGCTTGATGCGCCGCGTGATCTCGTCCAGCTCGGAGGGCATCGAGTCGATCTCCAGCCGCAGGCGGGACGCCGCCTCGTCCACCAGGTCGATGGCCTTGTCCGGCAAAAAGCGGTCTGTAATATAACGCTTGGAGAGCACCGCCGCCGCGACCAGTGCGGCGTCCCGGATGCGCACGCCGTGATGGACCTCGTAGCGCTCCCGCAGTCCGCGCAGGATGCTGATGGTATCTTCGACCGTCGGCTCGTCGATCAGCACCGGTTGGAAACGACGCTCCAGGGCGGCATCCTTTTCAATATACTTGCGGTATTCGTTCAAGGTGGTGGCGCCCACCGTGTGCAGTTCGCCGCGCGCGAGCATGGGCTTGAGCATGTTGCTCGCGTCCATCGCGCCTTCGGCGGCGCCCGCTCCCACTACCGTGTGAATCTCGTCAATGAACAGGACGATCTGCCCTTCTGCCGACGTGATCTCTTTCAGGACGGCTTTGAGGCGCTCCTCAAACTCGCCGCGGAATTTTGCCCCCGCCACAAGCGCGCCCATATCGAGCTGGACCACGCGCTTGTTCTTGAGCGGTTCGGGCACGTCGCCGCGCACGATGCGCTGTGCCAGTCCTTCCACGACCGCCGTCTTGCCGACGCCGGGCTCGCCGATCAACACCGGGTTGTTCTTGGTGCGCCGCGAAAGGATCTGCATAACACGGCGGATTTCTTCGTCGCGCCCGATCACCGGATCGAGCTTGCCCTTGCGCGCCAGGTCGGTCAAGTCGCGTCCATATTTTTCCAATGCCTGGTAGGTCGTTTCCGGATTCTGCGAGGTGACGCGCTGATTGCCGCGGATTTGCGTCAGCGCCCGCAAGACGGCATCGCGGTTGATGCCGGTGGCGCGCACGAACCGCTCGGTCGCCCCGCCCGCGTTTTCCATCAACGCGAGCAGGAGGTGCTCGGTGGAAACAAATTCGTCGTGCAGGTTGGCGGCCTGCCGGTTCGCATTCTCCAGCACGCGCCCCAGCCGCGGCGACACGGCGACCTGAGCCGTCGCGCCGTACGCCTTTGGCAGCCGGTCGAT
This sequence comes from Acidobacteriota bacterium, assembly GCA_050257995.1. Classification (GTDB taxonomy): domain Bacteria; phylum Chloroflexota; class Anaerolineae; order UBA4142; family UBA4142; genus JBLMXX01. Next base: position 5,156 of record JBLMXX010000159.1, read on the forward strand.
CTCGCCCTTGAACTGCTGGGACAGCATTTCCGGATTCGCGCCCAGAGTACTAATGATCTGCGGGACCACGCCCTCTCCCTGCGTGAGCAGGGCATACATTAAATGTTCCGGCTCGATCTGGCTGTTCTGAGCGCTCTGCGCCGATTCTTGCGCGGCGAGCACCGCCTCTTGAGCCTTTTCAGTCAATTTATTCATATTGAATGCCATAAGTCACATTCCTCGATCTAGTCTATGCCTCTATTGAGGCCACACCTCAATCAATTTGGCTCTGATCTCTTCAACGTTGAGATGGGCAACCTGTTTCATCATCGTGGTCGGCGTGTGCCCCTTGAACGAGTAGGGCGCGGAGGCTTCCCGCTGGACCAGGACCCGGTCCACAAAAGCCTTTTCGCCATCATCGCCGATGGTCACGCCGACATGGATTCGATAGGACACGGGCTCGACGTTCCATTCGAGTTCCCAGCGAATGGCTTTGCGCCCGATTTCCGCAGAGGTCAACCGTCCCTGCCCATCCAATCTCGTCTCATTCATCTCCACGAGCAAACCGTGTACCGCGGGACCATAGGTGCGCACGATCTCGCTCGCTTTTGCCCGTAACCGGGCGTCTACTTGGTCTGCCGGGACGGAAGGATCCGTCATGTTTTCCTCCGGGGCTATAGACTTC
>JBLMXX010000160.1:0-3703 GCA_050257995.1 Acidobacteriota bacterium
TAGGGCGCGGTGAGGATCAAGAGCCCCGAAACGATCATCGCGATCCCACCTGCCCCTACCGGCGACCCGGGCTTGTTCTTGGGATCACCCAGGCCGCTCTTGTTCCACAGACCCGGAAGGCGAACGAACGCGAACGCGATAAGCGTGATGAGCGTGATATAAAAGCGGACGTTCGCCGGCGCGGGCGCCAGGAAGGGTATGTTTCGCAGGGTCGAGGTCATGTACATCTGATATGCCACCGCTCCGCCCGCGACCAGCAGCGTGATCAGACCGCCCGCGTAAAACCACCGATCCCCGCGCGCAATCGCATAGGAAACGATCGCGGCGGCAACGCCGGCGGCGAGACTGATATAAACGACGATCTGATAATTCGGCATGTAGGGAACGATCCATTTGAAAGCAGGACCATACTTGTCCCCGTTCCAGGCAAGGCACGCCGTCCCCACTGCCCCGAGCAGGGTCATCACGGTGGTCGCGCCCATGAGAACGACGAGCACTCCGCGCAGAATAGACCCCAACCTGTTTTTCATATCCTGTCTCCTTTGACGAATCGAATCGCCCCCGGCATCTTATCAAACCGGACGTTTTGTCCTCAACCGGTGTTTCTGATTTCAGAGCACTCCGAGCACGATCAAGAGCATCGACCCCAGCATGTAGAGAGAGGCAAACTTGTATAATCCGAAATTCAGCCGGGGCGAGCGGTGGATCACACTGGCCGCGGTGAAAACAAAGAGCACCGCGCTCAAGCCCAAGGCAAGGTGCAGGTACCGCCAGGGCAATCCAATCTGCCACGTGGCGAACAGCATCGCGACTGCGGCGGCGGCAGTGGAGAGGGCGATGGCGATACGCGTGATCCACTCACCATAGGCGTTGGGAAAAATCGGCACTCCCGCCTTCCGGTACTCTTCGGCGTGTTTCATGCCGAAAGTCAACATGTGCGTGGGAATCCACAGCGTGATGGCCAGTGTCAGCACCAGTCCGATCCAATCGATCGCGCCGGTTCCCAGAACGCGTCCCGCGAGGATGGGCATTCCTCCCGCCACCCCACCCCACACCATGGACCACGGCGTGCGGCGCTTGAGGGCGATCGTATAGACGATCACGTCGAAGAACCAACCGGTAAAGACAACCACCCCGTAGAGAACATCCATTGCAAAAGCCCATCCCAACCCTGCCGCCGACAACAGCATTCCAAACCGCAGCGCCTCGCGGGCGGACAATCGTCCCGAAGGCAGGGGGCGGCGACACGAGCGATTCATCAACGCGTCAATGTCGCGGTCATACACCATATTCAGGACCGTGCTGCCGCTAATGGCGAGGAAAAGACTGCCGGCGACTGCCAGCAGGGTCCCTCCGGCGTGGGTTGGACAGCGCGCGCTCATATACCCGGCCAACCCCGTGACGAGCAGCAAGCCGGTCTGCAGGCTCTTGATAAGCGACCCGTACATTCCCCACCGGGTCACCAAGCTTATTTTCTTCGGCATAGTCTCCATCGGCAATGTCCCTTTCCAGCCGATCACGCGGATGCCCGCTTTACTGACCTGCCTCTCGCAGGCATCGGAACCCGGTGTTTGGTCCATAATAATCCGGCTCGGCGCTATTGCGTGACCAGACCCGCAGGTCGTATTCATAGTTGGCTTTGCTGCCGCCGCGCATGAACCGGTAGTGCATTCCCTCGTATATGTCGCCCGTCCACTGCCATACGTTACCGGCCATGTCATACAATCCGAAGGGGCTGGGCGAGTTCAAGGTCTGGTACCCGTCATACTGTTTGCCATTGTAAAATCCAACCGGGGAGGTGTCGCCCTGCGCGCCCAGTTGGTTTTCAAAGGGGTCACGACTGTTGTAGAAATTGGCATTCTGGGGCGCAATGTCATTGCCCCACGGATAGGCGCGATCTGCTCCCGCTGGGCCCTTGGACTTGATCGGTCCGCGCGCGGCTTTTTCCCACTCGGCTTCGGTTGGCAAGCGCCCGCCATAATATTCGCAGTACGCCTGAGCACCGAACCACGTGACGGCGACCACGGGATGGTTCTCGTAATTCGGCTTGGCGGTAAAGTTCTTGCCGTCAAAGAACACGCGCAGGACCTTGTCTCCCAAAGGAACGTGCAGCCAGCCACCGGCGTCGATCTTTTTTTCATGGCGGCGACCGAGGAACTTGTCACCCGGATAGAATCCAAAAACTCTGCCATCGATAATTTTGACCTTCCAATCTGCCAGCGCTTTGTTGAGATACCGCGTATACTGGGCGTTAGTAACGGGCGTGACCATCATTTCATAATCATAATCGATGCTCACGCGCTCGGCGTGTTCTCCCATCAGAAATTCCCCCGCGGGGATGCGCGCCCATGCCTCCGAATCCACTCCGGTATCGAACCGGGGCGGGGGCGCCTGGGAAGGCAAAGCCGCACAGCCAATGAGCAGCGCCGAGACAATTGCGGCGACAAAGGACAGGTGTTTCATCGCGATCCCTCCTGCGGTAATCCGGCAGGGAGTTCGATCTTGCGTTCCGGGGCGCCGGGCTCCTCCGCCCACCTGCCATTTCGCCTAAAGAGGTCGATCAGTCGCGAGACCATCAAGACCGCCAGGACGAGCAGCACGGTCGCCAGACCTGCGTCGATCACGAGCATGATGCCGTTGACCAGGGTTTGTTGGTCGGATTCGAGGACATACAGTCGCTTGGTCTCGAACATGGCGGCTCCGGCAAACGCAATGTCCGAAGCGACGATGATAAACCAGCCGAACCGTTGGCGGGCTTGTCCTTTGAGCCCGATCATATCTGCATAGTAGAGCAGAATGATTGTGGCGATGATGCCTGCCAGCACGTGCCAGTGGCCTGTCAGCGTCACGCGCTCTTCGCGCGCGGGCCACACGCGGATCACCTTGTCGAGGCGCATCGCCATAAAGAGCCCGATCGCCGTCACGACGAAATTCATATAGACCATTTGCCACAGCGCGCCGAATTTGAGCGGGTCGGCAACGAGCGCCTTTAGTTTTTGCAGCAGGTTGGCGCGTTCGATCCGCTGTTCCGCCAACTGCTCGCCGGTTAACTGGCGGAATCCAAAGATCACCAGGAGGAGCGCCGCCAGTAATATGAGCACAGAGCCCGCATAGATGATGTAATGGGCGATCTCTTCAAACGGCACGACGAGCCACACGCCCAGTGTAATCACGATGGTGCCCGCGATCATCAGCGGCATTGCGATTTTATGCAGCGTGCCCTTGAAACCCAGCCAACGCCCGACGAGAAGGGCGAGCGCGACGGCGATCAGGGTGAGCATGATGTGGAGGTGACCGATGATGGATAATTGGAGCGTCGTCTTGTGGACCTCACGCACGACATCCTCAGCCAGGAAGGTGTTGAATCCATTGCCGGAGAACGATCCGGGGATCGCTCCGAATAGCGCGGAGCCAAGGGTGGCCACCGCCATGCAAAAAAAGGCGGTGCGCTCCAAGTCGATGCCGCCGCGACTGCGCGCCAGGTCCGGGTCCTGGATGCGATACTCTGCGCGCCAGGGCCAGAGGGCGACGGCCAGAACGACGCCCGCGAAAAAAACGAGCGACTGCCCGAAGAGGAACAGGCCGTGAAAGACCCAGTTGTGACCGAAATAGGCGAAGAGGAGACCGAAAATCATGGACACCATGTACCCGGCGGTGATCGTCGCATTCACCATCGTCCGGTGATCGTCCCGCACGCGAACGA
>JBLMXX010000161.1:0-3334 GCA_050257995.1 Acidobacteriota bacterium
TCATCATCGCCGGAGCCCTCATCTTGGCGGTCTGCTGTGCTTTTGCCTGCGGGCTGGTCTTTGGCTTTGAGATCATCCCGGACATACTGGGATTGGGCGGCGCCGCGCCGACGACACCCGTCCGGCCCACCACCTTCCCCTCGCCCTCCAGTTTCCTGCCGCTCCTGCACTGGCTGATGATATAGTAACTGGGAAAGGCGGAAAAAGATATCGGACGACGAATGACGGATGACGAGTGCTCGATGGCTTGGGTCATCCGTCTTCTGTCTTCGGGCTAAAACAATGAACGCTGAAGAGATTACTCTCCTTTACAACAAGGGACAGAACGAAACGGTCGCGTTTGAAGTCGAATCGGTCGCGATGAACCGCCTCGCCGAGACGCTGGCTGCCTTTGCCAACCTGGATGGCGGCACCGTGCTGCTTGGCATTGACGCCAAGGGCAACGCGGTCCGCGGGGTCCGCGCAGTCGATGCGGCAACGGACAAAGCCCTTGCCGCCGGTCTGCGGTGCGATCCGCCCCTCATTCTCCCGCGCCCGGAAAAAGTCGCGTTCGATGGCAAGGAAGTCCTCGTCATCCAGGTGCCGGCGGGACTGCCGCATGCCTATTGCCTTCACGGCAAATATCCATCTCGCTCCGGTAAAAAGGTTGTCCCCCTCGGCCCGCGGCAGCTGCGCCAGTTACTGCGCGAGCGTGGAGAAGCCAATTTCGAAGTCCAGCCCGCCCACGGTGCCACGTTGGATGACCTGGACGAAAATCTAATCCAGAAATATGCGGCTGCTTTCCTCGGAGAACCTGTCCCGAACCGGAAGCAAGCCGTTCTGGAATTGCTCGCCCGCCGCAGTTGCGTTGTCAAAGAAGACGGCGCCTGGCGCCCCACCGTTTCCGGGTACCTGCTCTTTGGAAAAGAGCCACAGCTGGCGCTCCCCAGCGCCGAAATTCTCCTGGCGCGTTATACCGGCAAGCAGATGAGCGACGAATTCCTGCGCGAGACGGCGCGCGGCCCGCTTTCCGAACAGGTGCGCCGGGCCGAGGCGTTCATCGTCGCGAACATGCGCAAGGGCTCGCGCATCGACGGGCTACAGCGCGCCGACCGCGCCGAGTATCCCCTACCCGCCGTCCGTGAAGCCGTGGTCAACGCCGTAGCCCATCGCGATTATTCCATTCGTGGAGACGAGATCCGCGTCATGATGTACAGCGACCGCATCGAGGTCTACAGCCCCGGTCGCCTGCCGGGTCACGTCACGCTGGACAATCTCGTGGACGAGCGCTTTTCGCGCAACGAGGTGATCACCCAAGTCCTCTCGGACATGGGCTATATCGAGCGGCTGGGCTACGGCATTGACCGGATGATCCGGCTGATGCGGGAATGGGGCTTGCCCGCGCCGCGGTTTGTGGAAACGGCGAATGGGTTCAGGGTGACCCTGCGCGGACCGGGAGAAAAGATGGTGACCGAGGACGCCGATCGCGAGAAATGGCAGCGATTGGATTTGAACGAGCGCCAGCGCGCCGCCCTCGAATTCCTCGCCAAGACCTCGCGCATCACCAATCGCGAGTACCGCGATCTCTCGCCCGACGTGAGCGAAGAGACCATCCGCCGCGATCTCGCCGACCTGGTCGAACAAGGTCTCTTGCTCAAAATGGGAGACAAAAAGGGGACGTATTACATTCTAAAGTGAGACCGGACGACCTCTGGAGTTTCAGAAATCCCAGGGGTCTCGTCATCCGATGGAATATATCCGCGCGAATCGAATAGAGAGACACGAAGCAGGATGTATCAAAATGAAGCAAGAACGCCCGTTCTGGTATAACCCACACTAACCCACACATATCCCACAGTAGGGAGCCCCGGATAGATCGGAAAAGAATAGAGCCGCGAATCCTCTCGCGGCTCTTGTCGTAACAGTCGGTCGACGTTGACACTCCGTTACTCACCCCCGACTGGGGAGCATTTCACTCGGCGGCTGGATGTGTGTGTTGCGCTTGCGATCGCGGCAATCACGGCAACGCTTGGGTTGATTGAAGAATCTCTTCAAGCGATACCACGCTTGTTCTCCGGCATCCCACAAGAACTGTCTGCCGCACTCGGTGCATACCAGCCATTTGTCGGCATAATCGTCCATAAGAGCGGCTCCTCTCCACGTCGAATAATGACTTTTGACAACAAAGAGTATAACAAAACAAAGTATTCAATCTCAAGCCCGCGATGGATAATTTTTTTCAACACTCCCTTACGAACAGGTTAAATTTTTTCAACCTTTACCAAATCCCCGCAAATAAAAAAACAGCCGTGCTCCGGCTGCCTTTGTCGATAAACTTCCGAGTCTACCAGTCCGTTTTGGCGCGCTCGCGGATGATGCGCTCATAGACCTCTATCGTAAGCGCGGCGACGTGGTCCCAACTGTAATCCGTTTTGACGATGCGGTAGGCCTTTTCCGCGCGGGCTGCTGCCACCGCCGGATGATTCAACGTCTCTAAAATCCCCCAGGCGAGCGAATCGATATTGTCCGGGTAGACCGTGATGCCCGTCTTTTCATGCTGGACGACTTCGCCCAGTCCGCCGACCGAACTGACCACCACGGGACAGCGCGCCGCCATCGCTTCGAGCGCGACGATCCCAAACGGCTCGTAGATGGACGGAAAGACGGCGGCATCTGACACTTTGAGCAAGCGGTTGCGGTCGGCGTCGGAGACAAAGCCGGCCACATTCACCCGATCGCCGATGCCCAACTCCGCAACGCGTCTCTTTAGATATTCGCCCATCCCCCCCGTGCCCGCAATAATAAAACGCGTATTCGCATTCCGGGCGAGCACGCGGGGCGCCGCTTCGACGATCAAATGCGCGCCCTTTTCCTGCACCAGGCGCCCCACCGAGAAAACGATGCGCTCGTCGGGTCTCGCCCAGCGCGCGCGAAAATTCGACAGGTCGACACCTTCCAGTGCATCGAAAGGCGCAGGGTCTACTCCATTGGGTACCACGTCGATCTTGTCGCGGGGGACCTGAAAATAGGACTTGACCTCGTCCGCCATATAAAGGCTGGCAGTGATGACGCGCCATGCCTCGTAGGTGAGCCACCATTCCGTCCCGTTGATCGCGTGCGATGTCTCTCCCCCCAAATAGCCGCGCCCGCGCCCGCGTTCCGTCGCATGGATGGTGGCAAGCAGGGGGGTCTTGTGGATACGTTTGAGGGACGCCGCGGCAAACGCGACAAGCCAATCGTGTGCGTGGATCACGTCGAATCCGCCGAATTGTTGAAAGAGCGCGTGTGCTTGCTCCTCCAGGTTCAGGTTCGTCTGCTGGGCATCCGCATAAAAGTTGCCCATGGTCGCGACCGG
>JBLMXX010000162.1:0-14976 GCA_050257995.1 Acidobacteriota bacterium
AGGGATACGATACCCGCGTGGGCGAGGGGGGCGCCATCCTCTCCGGCGGGCAGCGTCAACTGATCTCGTTCGCGCGCGCGCTGCTGGCAGACCCGCGCATCCTGATCCTGGACGAGGCGACGTCGTCGGTGGACACGCAGACGGAGAGGGTCATCCAAGCCGCGCTGGAACGGCTGTTTAAGGACCGGACGTCGTTCGTGATCGCGCACCGGCTGTCGACCATCACGCGGGCGGACAAGATCGTCGTGCTGGACCAGGGGCAGGTGGTGGAGGAAGGTACGCACGCGGAATTACTGGAGCAGCGCGGGCGGTATTTCGAGTTGTACACGATGGCGTTTATGGAGCGAGGTCAAGTAGCCGGATAGTGCGGGAGGGCTGGTCTATTCAACCCCACGCCCTCCCCATCCTCTCACGGCAGCGACTCGACCTTGACACTGTCCACCTCGAGACTATCCCAGTTGCAAGGCCCTCCCAAGGTGGCCGGATGACCCATCCACATATACCGGGGGCGATTGGTCGTGCGTTGCGAGGTGAAGAGCGTACCCCGCCCACTGAGCGACGCGATGTATTGATTGTTCCGGTATTCGACCGTGAGGACCCGCGAGCTAGTGTCTTGGCTTGAAATTTGTATATTCGGTCGCTCGGCGCCGGACCGGTACCAGAATTGGAACCCTGATCCGCTGTCCTCCCAAACCCCCGCGACCACCCCACTCTGCTCCAACGACTGTTGGCGATTGGCGGCATCGTCCTGGCTCAGCCCGGCAAGCGGACCGGGATCGTAACTGGTCATCAGGATCGCGGCGCCGCAAACCCCTACCGAGGTATATCGAAATCCGACGCTCGCCCTGAAATTGCCGGACGCCGGGAACAGGTTCGCCCGGCTGTAGACGAAGGGGAAGCGATTGGATGTGCTCGACATCCGGAGCAGGCCGTTCCCAACGGCAAGCCCGGCGGAATTAGATGCCACCCATTTCGCGGAATCGAGACCGAACCCATCAAACCGGTCCTCGAAAACCGTAACCGGCTGTGGCGGCGTCGGTGTGTACGTGCGAGTCGGGACGGCGGTGGGCGGAATGGCCGTATCCGCGCGCGTCGGGATGCTCGTCGGCGGAATGGGCGTATCCGGGACCGGCAAAGGGGCGACCGTGGGCGCGGGCGGTACTGTCGTCGCTTGAGACGTCGTCGGAAGAACCGCGACGGATGTCGCGGTCGGCAGTGGCGTTGGAATTCTGCCTCCTCCGAACAAACCCATCTGCGCCAGCACGATCCCCAACCCGGCGCAGACCAGGACTGCCAGCGCGGCGATGGCGCCGCCGGCCCAGAGCCAATTCGCGCCCTTTGCTTTTGGAGCCGGTTGTGCCCGGACAGGTGGAGGGGCGGACGGCTTGGGCGCGGGAGCCGGTATCTCTTTCGGGGGGACGACCGCGGCCAACTCGTGCCGGGCGGGAGTGGGTTTGCTTTCCGATTCGCTCAGGTGGGCAACGTCGAAGATACGTCCATCGGGCGCGCGCAGGTAGAGCACCGGCGTCCCCCACTCCACGTCATTGCCGGTGGCGAAGATCGCCTTGCGCGCTTCGGCCAACGCCGCATCAACTGGATAGCCGTCTGCCATTGCCCCATAGAATTCACACGCCAGCGTGATCGCCGCCTGGTCGGTGATCTCGAATTGCATCGCAATCACCGCCGGAATCCCTTGCTGCACCAGACTCTGCGCCGTGCCCGCAAACGGATCGGTGATCGAGGTCCGCGCGCCTTCGCACGCGTTGAGGACCGCCAGACGAAGCGGGCGGTGATCGTGCAGCATGGTGCCCAGGTCCTGACCGCTCACCGGATAACCGCGCTGGGTTTCGTCTTCCAAGAGCAGGATGCCGTCCTGCGTTCGCTCGTTGAAACCGCCGTGCCCGACAAAGTGAAAGATGTGGTATTCGCCCTGGCGCAGCCGTCGCTGGAGGGCGATCAGGGTTGGAGCGGCGAGGCGCTCCAGGGTGACCAGGCCGCGCTGCTGGAGATCATGCAGGGCTTCGTCCAGCTTGCTCCACTCCCGGTCCACTTCCAGCGGAGGATAGTCCCTGGGACTGGAAATCATCACGAGAATCCGCAGCGGGGGCTTGATCGCCAGCGGTTGGATGCGCTCCGACAGCTCCAGGTAACGTACCACAGGGGTTTCGCTCGAGAGGACCAAAAAGCGATTGAGGGATGGATTGTAGAGGTATTCCCAGGGGAGAGTCATCAAGTCCGGAGCATCGGAAAAACGGATGCGGATGCGGAGCCCCGCCCCCTGGCGACCGGCCTGATCGATACTACTGCGCAAGCAGCCACGCACTTCGCCGTCAAAGACGGCGGAAAAGAGCCGCCCGCCGAAGGTCTTGGCGGATTCCATCTCCGGCGAATCGATACGGCGAACCCCTCGTCGCGTGCGACCCACGCGCAATAAAAAATTCTCCAATTCAAGATCGGAGAAGGGGAGACTAAAGTCAACCGTCCCATGACCCGCCGGCGAGCCTAACACGCGCGCGCGATATTTGTCCGCTGCGCGTTCGATGACGAGATCAAAGTCCAGGTAATTTAGGGCGACCATGATCGAAACCTCCCGTGAGTCGGGCAATCCATTGGTCGATGGGTGATTGGTCAACTAGTCAACGTACACCTGTTTCCCCGCCTACCTGCCTACCCTTCCATTATAACACGGAAAAGGGGAGGCTTGAAATCGTCACTATATGTCGGAGGAGAGGGCGATGTCGGCGATGCTGCCGGGCGCGAGGGTGTCGAGGAATCCGGCGACGGCTTGCCGCCGCGTCTTGTCGCCGCGGCCGGGCAGCAAGACCGCCAGCTCTCCATAGGCGGCGAGGTCTTGCACCGCCCACGCATAGCGATAGTAGGCGAGCGCGCGGGAATCGATCGCGGTGTCGCCGTACCCGCGCAGAAAGCATTCCGTGTCGTGCGGGCTTACCAGGTCGCGACCGATGCCGCGCACAAAGAACATCAGATCCTGCTCTTGGGGCGCGAGAATGGTCTCGTCCCAGTCGACCACCCACAACTGCCGCGCACGATCCACGAGCACGTTCCACGTGTGCAGGTCGGCGTGGCATAGGACGAGGGGAGGGGAGTCCTGCCGGAGTTGGCGTCCGAGCGTGTCGGCGCGCTCGACCAGGGTATCGATCTCCTCACGCTTGGCGCGCCAAAGCGCCGCCAATTCGCGCGCGATGGGGTCGGTCAAGGGTTGCGTCGTCAGCAGCGTCTCCAGGGTGGGGATGAGTTCGCGCCGCACCGGCGTAAAGGGGTCGCGGCGGACGAGCGGCACCAGGTCGGGGGGAAGGGAAAGGGAGTGGACCTGTCTCACGAGCGCGCCCAGCGCGGTCCACTGGTCATCCGACAGGCCGCTCTCGACGCCGGTGCGCCCGTCGATGAAAGGGTAGAGGATCAAGGCGAAATCGTTCACGGTCGCCCAGAGCGCGCGGCTGCGCGTCGGGAGGGGCGCGGCGATGTGGGGCACGCCGCGGTCCTGGACGAAACGCGGGATGACGATGCCGCGCACGTTGCCGAGACCGGCGCGGATTTTGAGGAAATAGTGAGTGCGATCCACCGTCTCGACGCGGTAGACCCACGCGGTCGAATCATAGCCGATGGGCAGGAAGGTCAGCGACGCGATGGAGATGCCGTAGGACGCTTGCAGCGCCGCGATAATAGCGTCGTCCGGCAGGTTGGGCGGTTCATGCATGGAAACAGTCCAAGGCTTGAGGCGCACCCACGTGCTTTCGCGGGTGCGCCTCGCCGTTGCTTGAGGTGATTTCGTCTCTATTTGGTTTTCGCGGGCGCGGCTAAAAGCGCTGCCAGGCGGTCCTCGGATTCAGCGGCGCCTTGCTCCATCCCCGACTGGAGCATCCCGTCGCGGTCTTTTACTGACTGGAAGATGGATTGGTCCGTCACCTTGGTCTGGCCGTTTTGCTCTTCGAACGTCACCGTTTCCAGCAATACATGTCCCGGCGTCCCTTCGAATTCAAACGTGTAGACTAACCGCTCGGGCGGCACGACCTCGTGATAGACGCCGTGGAACGCGTACGTGTTGCCGTCGGCATCGCGCTGGACGAACCGCCAAACGCCGCCCGGTCTTACGTCCATCTGCTCCACCGTAGTCGTCAGATATTTCGGTCCCCACCAGTCCGGTATGAGCGCGGGGTCCGTCATCGTCTTGAACACGCGCGCGCGCGGCGCATCAAAGACCCGCGTGACGACGATCTCTTGTTTGTGCGGTTCAGCGATCAGATTGGTTTTTGGCATCGGTATATCTCCTTTCCTGTCTGCCTCTTTTTTTGGAGGCCGGCCTGTTTTGCGCCTCCAACACCTTCTCGAACGCATCAAAACGCCGGTTCCACATTTCCGTGATTTGCCTGGTCCAGTCCTGCAATTCAAGCAGGGCATCCGGATTGATCCGGTAAAGGCGCTGCTGCGCCCGTTTTTCCATCAGCACCAGATTCGCCTCCCGCAGCACTTTGAGATGCTGTGAGATCGCGGGCGGGCTGACCGGAAATTGTGCGCCGATCTCCGTCGCCGATAATTGTCCCTTGCTCGCCAGCATCTCCAGGATGCTGCGGCGGGTAGGCTCGGCGAGGGCATGAAACATATCCATGCTGCTATTATAAAGCATTCACTTAATTAAGTCAATACTTATATATCTTCCAAGCGTCAAAAATTCGCTAGAGTTTCCTCTTGACAACGGCGGAATGGGTGAGCGGTCAGAGGTAGAAAGATACACGGGTATGTATCGACTAATTGACTAATGGACCAGTTGACCAATTGACCAATTGCTGATTGACTCGTTGCCTCGCCCGGTGCTATACTTGCCCCGTCTGAAATGCCCAACGCATCTCGATCCAGTGCTGTGATATTCCTCGCGCTTGTCCTGGCCGCGTGTGGTCAGCAGAGTCCGACACCGGCGCCTCCCATGACACCGACACTCACGCCGCCATCGGCTAGCGTCACGCCCAGTCCATCTATCACGCCGACGCTTGCGCCGCCATCGCCAACCGTCGCCGGGGCTGGTTCGCCGCGCCTCATCGGTTACTACGACGGCGTCGACTCCTCCCATCACATCACCGATATCCCTGCCGACCGGTTAACGCACCTTATCTATGCATTCGTCAAGGTTTCGGACAACGGCGAGTGCATTTCGATCGACCCCGCGGCGGACCAGGCGAATTTTCCGGCGCTGAAGGTGCTCAAGCAGCAGCATCCCACACTGGAGACGATGGTTTCCATCGGCGGGTACAATCATTCGGCGAAATTCTCTGATGCCGCGCGGTCGCCGGATGCGCGTCGCCGATTCGCTCAATCGTGCGTGCAGTTTATGAAGCAAAATGGATTTGACGGCATTGACGTCGACTGGGAGTTTCCGGTCAGCGGCGGGCTGGCGGGGAATGGGCATCGCCCGGAGGACAAACAAAATTTCACCGCGCTCCTGGTCGAGTTCCGCCGCCAGCTCGACGCGCTCGGCAAGGCGGACGGCAGGACCTACCGGCTGTCGATCGCCGCGTCCGCGGGTCCGACCGAGATCGCGAATATCGAGCCGGGGCAGGTCGCCCAGGTCGTGGATTGGATCGACGTGATGGCGTATGCGTTCTACACCGGTGAGAGCAAAATCACGAATTTCAACGCGCCGCTTTATTCCACCACCACCGATCCGGCGACGGATGAGAAGAAACGCCGGCTCTACAACGCGGATGCCACCGTCCAGGCATACCTCAAGGCGGGCGTGCCGGCGGGGAAGATTTCTCTCGGCGTTCCGTTCTATGGGCGGGGCTGGAAGGGCGTGCCGCCCGCGAACAATGGGCTGTATCAGAGGGACGGCGGCGTTTTCGTGGACAGCCGCGCGCCGAAAGGGACGTGGAGCCAGGACGGGGAGATCGATTACCGAATGCTGAAGCAATATTACCTCGGCACGTGGCCGCGGTTTTGGCAGGCGGAGGCGCAAGTGCCGTGGCTCTACAACGCGGGCGCCGGCGTGATGGTCACGTACGACGACCCCCAATCGCTCGCGGCGAAAGCGGATTATGCGAGGGCAAGGCACCTGGGCGGCATCGCGATCTGGCAGGTGAGCGGCGACGACGGCGAGCATTCACTCGTAAACGCGATCGCGGCGCATTTGAGGGGTATCGTCAATTAGTCAAATGGTCGAATGGTCCATTAGTCGAATAGTCGATGCAGGCTGGTCTACCTGTTTACCTGTTTCCGTCTCGACCTGTCTACCACTGACTAGGCGACTATCCTACCACGGCACCATTGACAATATCTGATTGTGACGTTATAAATAATACAATGACCATATCTGGCTCCAGCCCTCGCCGCGCCACTCGATTTCATGGATTTCCTACTGTAATATGGCAGATTCGACAAGAGGAATGGTGTGAAACAGGTCCGTTTTTGGATGGCTTGTATCGCTGTGAGTATATGCCTGTTATTTCAGGGCTCAGTGGCAGAAGCAACTGATTCTGATGCGGATTCCATGGCCGCCGACGGTACTCCCCATCGGCTTGACTTTGCCCCTGTGATTCCACCGTCCGTGTATTGGGGCGCCTGGATCAGTGGCAAAACATACGGGCTGCCTTCCGACCCGCCCTGGGATATGACCGCGGTCGACCTCTTCGAGTCGCACGCCGGGAAAAAGATCTCGATCCTTCATTTCGGCATACCCTGGTATAGGTCCGGGCATTGGCCCTCCGGCTATTACCCGTTCATCCCCTCCCTGTTCGACCGCGTCCGCACTCGCGGCATCATTCCCCTGGTCGATTGGGGCTCCTGGGATATCGACGCGAATTCAAAAACGGATCAACCCTCTTTCGCTTTGAGCCGGATCACCCGCGGCGATCACGATGCTTATATCAAGCAGTGGGCGGTCGACGCCAAAGCCTGGGGCTATCCGCTCTTTCTTCGCTTCAATTGGGAAATGAATGGGACGTGGTATCCGTGGAGCGAGTCCCGCAACACGAACGCGCCCGGGCAGTTCGTCACGGCGTGGCGGCACGTGCACGATATTTTCAAGCAGACCGGCGCGACGAATGTCACCTGGGTGTGGTGCCCGAACACGGAATACCCGGCGGGCCTCCCGCTCGAGCGTCTCTACCCCGGCGATGACTATGTCGATTGGGTTTGCGCCGACGTCTACAACTCTGGCACGCATCCGAGTAAACCCGACAGTTGGAAAAGCTTCGATCAGGTCTTTAACCCGACCTACGCTCATCTGATCAAAATCGCCCCGTCCAAGCCCATGATGATCGCCGAACTGGGGTCGACCGAAGTAGGTGGCACCAAATCCGACTGGGTCGACGACGCGCTGACCACCCAATTATCGACAACTTATTCCCGGATCAAAGCCGTCCTTTGGTTCAATTGGAATGCCGACGATATGGATTGGACGATCGAATCTTCACCCGCCGCCCAGGCAGCGTTCGCCAGGGGGATTTCCTCCCGCATCTATTCTTCCAATGATTTTCGAGACCTCATGGGTTCTCCCATAGCACCGCTGTCCTCGCCCGAGACCGACCGAGCACGCCGTTGATACGCCGCCCGAGAAATCTTTTCCCCTCTCGGCGCTGCGCTTTTCCTTGTGGACAGGTGATGAAAAAAAGGAATGCTTTTGCCGCGCTCGTGCTGGCGACAATGATCGCGCTTGTCGTCGCCGGTGCCAACCACTCGAACGCCCGCGCATCCATCCGCACGCAACGCTCGCCGCAACGTTCCCCCGCTCTTATCCCAATACCGGTCGCGGCGAGTTCGGCGAACACCTACGTGTATCTCCCATTCGTCATGCGCTCTCCGCCGCCGCGGGTGTATTGGGGAGCATTGGTATACGGACAGCCCCCCAGTACCGCCAATATGCAGCCCGGCGGTCCGTTCGACACCTTTGAAACGCGCGCCCAAAAGAAAATGTCCGTTCTGCACTGGGGACAGCCGTGGAAGATGAATGGCGTCTACCAAAACTTTTATGCTCCCTGGTTCACTAATGTCCGACAGCATGGGTCCATTCCGCTGATCGACTGGGGTTCCTGGAACCTGAATGCCGGACCGTCGCAGCCGGAGTTCAAACTGTCCGCGATCTATGGTGGACTGCACGACGCCTACATCCAGCAGTGGGCGAGTGACGCCAAGGCGTGGGGCAATCCGTTCTTTATGCGCTTTGATTGGGAGATGAATGGGAACTGGCAGTTCCCATGGAGCGAGCAGCTCAACGGCAACCAGCCCGGCGACTATATCAAGGCGTGGCACCACGTCCACGATCTCTTTGCGCAAGCCGGCGTCACCAATGTGACCTGGGTCTGGTGTCCCAATATTGTGGGACTGAACAGTCTCCCCATCTCGACGTTATACCCGGGGGATGGCTATGTGGATTGGACCTGTTTGGATGGCTACAACAAGGAATCCACCTGGTTAAGTTTCAGCCAGGTATTCAATGGGGGGGGACTTGCCTGGGTCTTCCCCTCCTACGATCAGGTCCTCGCCGTCGCACCCAGCAAGCCCATCATGATTGCGGAGACCGCCTCGCTCGAAGCCAACGACGGGGGGGCGCGCAAGGCGGCGTGGATAACGGACGCCTTTGTGACTCAACTGCCGACCAATTTTCCAAAGATCAAAGCCGTTCTTTGGTTCAACTGGGACGAAGGCATTCCCACGTACACGTTTCCGATTGAAAGCACGACGGCATCGACGAACGCGTTCGCCTCCGGCATCAGTTCGCCGTATTACGCGCCGAATACGTTCGGCACCCTCAATACCTCGCCGATTCCCCCACTGCAGTAGAGACGCAAAACACCAACGGAAATCAAAACCGCCTTGTGCCTTACAAGGCGGTCTCGTTTTCATTCGGGTTGTAGTCCCCCGCATCACGAAAATTTGAGATATAGTTTGGCTTGGGCGAGGGTTCTCGTCGCGATGTATCTCAGGCTATCCCGCTCGAAAGGACTTGCTCCCAAGCCAAGGTAGCCCAGCCAATACACGAGTATGCCGACGCCGGTGGCAAACCCGACGGCAATGAGGGAAGAAACGTCAAAGGTCTGCCGGAAGAGGTAGAAAAAGATCGCGGTTGGAATCGCCGGCAGCAGCGCGGGCCATAGGATCTGCCGGAGCAAGTCCCCCACACGAATCCCCATGATGTGCATCGCGTAGGGCAGGATCAGCCCCAGGTTGACGACGATTGCCGGGATCAATGTCCCGAACGCCACACCGGTCAATCCCCAGGTTCCGACGAACAAAATCGACAAGGCGAATTTTGAAACGGCGGAGAGACTCGACATGATCGCCAGCGGGCGATGCCGCGCAATCCCTTGCAGCACCGAGTTGGCCGGCCATTGGCTCATCCCGAGCAGGCTGGAGAGAGTGAGTATCCCCACGAGTGGAGCATAGTGAGCGTATTCTGCCCCCACCCAGGCGGTGAGGATCGCGGGAGAGAATAGGACGAGGGCGGCGCCGATGGGCAGAAAAATCGCCAGCACGAGCCGCGTCCCGGTGATGTAAAGCGCTTTGAGCCGCGTCCGGTCGTTCTCCGCGTCCAATTCGGAGGCGATGGGAAGAAACACCTTGATGAATTGTTCGGTCAGCAGCCCCGCCATCTCGCTCAAGCGCCGCGCAATGGCGTACGGCGTCACCGCGCTGATCGGCATAAACCCGCCGATGACGATCTCGTCCGTCCTGGTTTCCAACCGGTTCGACACTTGTTGGACAAAGAGAGAGACGCTGAACGAGGCGAGCTTGTGAACGTGCCGACGATTGGCGCCGCGCCATCCGTATTTCATCTCCGGCGCCGCCCGGTTCACCAGGTAAATGCTCGGTACCTGCATGACGATGCTGAGGACGATGTTGGCGATCATCATGCCGAACACGCCGCCCCCCATCTCGAGGACCACGATGGTCGCCACGGCGACCAACACCGTGCCCGTCGTATTCACCAGGTTGACGAGGTCGAAGCGCTGCACACCGCGCAGGACGGCGGAAGGCGTCGAGCAGGGGATCGAGACTCCGATCGCCGCGCCCGACAGGAACACGAGCCACGCCGCTTTCGACCACTGCTCCGGCGGCAGGTTGAAGACACGGGGGAAGATAAAGGCGATAACCGTGCTCACCGCGATCGCGACCAGGCAGAGCAGCATATAGAGCCACATCCCGGTCGCGATCAATTGGCGCGCCTGATCGAACTCGCCGCGGGCGCGAAACTCGGCGATATATTTGACGAGGGCGTTCCAAATCCCAAAGTCCAGCAGCGACGTGTAGGCGACGACCGAACTGATCAGTGCCCACAAGCCGTAATCGTCGGCTCCGAGTTGATGCAGGATGAATGGCGTCAAAAAGAACCCGATCGCCACCGTGACGAATTGCCCTGCGGAGTTCGCCAGCGTGCCAAAGATAACCCGCTCGCGAATCGTTGTTTCTTTCGTTGGATCAGTTGCCATAGTGTTACTTTTTGATCGCGCGCACCGTGATGACGATGGGAAACCGGGCATCCACCGCGTCCAATTCCCGCCGCGACAATTCTTCGCTCGCCATGCCCGTCAGGAATGCCATTGCGCTCAACACGTTGCCGTATCCGCGAACCGTCGTTTGCTCCGTGCCAAAAATATTGCCGAACAGCCGGGAACAGGATGCCACCGTAAATCGCCAGTAATCCGTCGAGTAGAATGCTTGCTCGATCCGGCAAATGCCCGGCACCGTCGCGAGCAGCACTCCGCCGGGGCATAGAATTCGATGCGCGTGCGCCAACGCCGCGCGCAGGTCGTAGATCACCTGCAAAGTCTGGGTGAATACAAAACAGTTGAAATGGTCCGCGGGGACAGCGTCCGCGTTCGCCAGGTCCGCCGTGATCGTCGCCTTGGGATTGGAGGCGTCGATGTCGAGCACGTCGCAACCTTCCACCCCCGCTCCAAATCGATCGGTATATCCGCTGTCTTTGATCTCGAGCACGCGACCGTGAATATCCTGCCAGTTCTGCTCCAGGAACTGCTCGATATAGTAGCGGTCCACGGGCGTGCCGCGATCAAGCCCCCAGGTATCACTCAACGGACTTGTGCGGCGCAGATTGCCGAGCCAGGCGGGATGCAAGAACCGGCGCCGCGCACGCGACCGGCGGTCATGCGGGTTAGCGGTCATATCGGCGCATCTCTTCTTCCCAAAGATTCAAGAACGAACTGAGCCGCAGCCATTCCGTCGAAGGCTGGATTCCGGACCCAAGTGCCCGTCGATACTGGGAGCACGCGTGCACCATCCAAGTATACAGGCGCAGCGGTCCCAGGGCATAGGACGGAATGCACACTTGACCTGCGTAATGGCTTAACGTTTCCGATTGAACGGACCCTGTGAGCGTAGAGACGTCCAACGCCGTCTGGTAAGATTCACGAAAACGACCGGTACGCCAGGCGCCGTCGAGAAAAAAGCCGGCGTGGGCGAGGAAATAGATCAGGTCGGCGGCGGGCAAGCCGCGGGTCTCGGACGATTCCCAATCGAGCACCGCGAGTTGGTCGTTCGCGGTCACCATCACATTCCAGGGGGAGAAATCACGCTGCTCACAGACGAGCGGAAGCGCACCCAGCGTGCCCAGGACTTCGCGCGCCCGCGCGCACCGGTCCGGTTCGACGACACTGCCGAACGACCGGTTGAACTCTTCAAGCAGGGGTTCCACCAGCTGCCCCCACCACGCCTCGCTGGGGACCGGTGGGCCCTGTCCCGCCAGTTGGATTTGCCAGTTGGAGGCGGCGAGCGCCAATTGGCGATAGTTGCTCCGTTCAAGCCGGGTGTAAAGCGGCACACCTTCAAGCGCGGTCTCACCCAGGGCGACGAACGCGCCGCGCTGTTGGCAAAACAAAATCTGCGGAATCCCGACGAGATCCTTCCGGTCGGCATAAACCTGTTCGAGCGTTGTTTTCTCCCTGAGTAGACCGGGGACCGAGCCAGGCACGCGCGGCATTTTCACCGCGATCCGCGCCCGTGCATCCGGCTCGCCGAATACGAGCCCTACCGCCTTATTATTGCTGTTTTCCCCGCCGGTGAGCAGCAGCCACGACAGCCGATCCGGCGCCGGTCCAAGCCCCCACTCTTCCCAATGGGCGCAAATCGAATCGAGCAATGCCGGGTTCAATTCATTCCGGGTCGCCGCGGTGTTGGCGTCTACGGGCTTGCGCGCGACCGCCAAGACCGGAAAGGTCAAGCCCACGTCGTGTGCGACGCGCCATAGGAATCGAACCAGCGCGCGCAGCGAATTCCGCAGTTTGCTCGCGTCCGGCGGTCGGTGGCTCATGAAATAGCCCTGGGCACCGGGCGCTTGCAACGGGATCCAAAAGATCGCCGGCGCTCGCGTGGGCAGGGGCCACGCCCAATAGCACGACACTTGCTCAAATCCCGCCGCGCTCAATCTCCGCCTGACCCCCTGATAGTTCGCGCTCGACGGCGAATACCATTCCGTATAGCACATCCCACCCGCGCGCAGCGCCGTCCAAGCCGCTTCCAGCGTCTTCCGGTCCGGATCGACGGCGGCCGCCAGGTCGCACGTGCCGCGGGATGCGTCCTGGGGGTCTACCTGGCGGTCTGAGATCGCTCGCACGGCTTGCGCCAGGAATCCGCGTGTATAACAAATGCTCATGTGCGGCTGGGGATCGGGCAAGATAAAGCGCCAGTCGGCGCGCCGCAAAAGCGGATTAAGCGCTTGCTCCGGCGGCGCGTTCACCAAAGGCGCCTGGTCGTCTTGACAATAGTATTTCGTCATAAATCTGGGCGACTCCGCGCACCATCGCTTCCGCCGAAAATTTTTCACATACCCTGGCTCTTCCAGCATGCGCGAGCTTCTGGGCGAGAAGCGGATCGCCCAACAGTTCCCGGATCGCCTCGGCGAGTGGGCGCGGCTGGCGCGGCGGGACCAGAATTCCGGTCTCGTGATCCGTGACGGCTTCATCCGTCCCCGCGATCGCCGTCGCGATCACCGGCTTGTCGGCAGCCATCGCCTCCAGCACTGAAAGTGGCAGACCCTCGTAAAGCGAAGGCAGCACGAACACGTCGCAGCCGGCGAGCAGCTCGGGGATATCGTCGCGATATCCCAGGAACGTGACCCGGTCTGCGATATTCAATCGCCGCGCCTGTTGTTCCAACGCCGTTCGGTCCGCTCCCTCGCCTGCCAGGACGAACCGCGCTTCCGGCAGCAGCGCCGCCGCCTCCAATAGATACGTTTGGCCCTTTTGGTAGTCCAACCGTCCCACGGTCAGGATGACGGGTGGATGCGCCTCGCGGCGTGGCGGGTCCGGCAGGCAGTTAAAGCGGTCCAACTGAACGCTATTGCGCACGACGCGAATCTTGCGTTGTGGAATCCGAAAAACGCCGTGCAGATGCTCGGCGATGCCATTCGACACGGCGATATAGCGATCGATCTGGGTCGCCGCCAGGCGCTGCTGCAAGACCAGCCCGCGCCCCCACCGATGCCCCGAAAAGAGTTGGACGGTGGCGATAATCGCGGGAACCCTGGCAAGAGCTGCTGCGAGGAAACCGGCCCGGCACGCGGTGGGCCAGTGCAGACTCGCGTGAAAGACGGCGGGGTTTTCCGCCCGGAGCAAACGAACCATCCCCGCCAATTGCGCGGGACCGCGCCAGTCTCTCAGCCACGGCACCGTCTGCGTGCGGACGTCCAATTCGTGCACCCTCTCGATCAACGGTGCCAGGCCGGGCTCGGGCCGGTGAAACAACACGGGTCGCCACTGCCGGCGGTCGATGCCGGAGATTAACTGCAGCAGGGCTTGTTCGTTCCCGCCCAGGCCCTGGCTTTCCACAAAGTAGACGATTGTTTTCATCTGGGTGAATGATGCTGAAATTTTTCGAGCGCGGCGCGCAGGCGGTCATCCGCATGCGTCTGGAGCACATCGTCGACTCCGAGCCAGAAAAAATAATCGAGGGTAAAGTAATACACCGTCTGCATCCGGCGAAACCGCCCTCGCTCCAACGCCTGGACTAGCCAGAGGAACAGGTGAGGAATCGCCGGCACCATCCGGCTCAAGCGGACCAGCCCCGCTCGCAGCGTGCGCCACCTGGAAGAAAAATGGTGAAAACTGCCCAGCCGAGTATTGACCATCTCGTCCGGGTGCTTTTGGGACAGCAGGAGGGCGGTCTTGCCGGCGGCACGATTATCGCGTGCGACGGAGAGCAAGTCCTTGGTGCTGTATTGGTATGCCAGCGCCTCCTGGCAAAAAACAAAGCAGACATTTTGTTTGGAGAGACGAAGGAATAATTCGAGATCTTCATTCCCATAATTTTTGAATGACTCGTCAAAGAGTCCCGCCTGGAAAAGAATATCCCGGCGGATCGAAAAATTGCCCGAATAAAAATCCCGCAGTTTGATTTGGTGACCCGCCTGCGCCAGGTTCGCCAGATGGCGATTGAACTTGTCGGCAATATAACAGGAGATCGGCGGAGCCGCGGCATCGACGCGCGCTGGCACCGCGCCCAGCACGCCCAGCCGGCGGTCCGCCGCATGCGCTCGCACATGGGCGGTGAGAAAATCCGGCACCGGTTCCATATCGTCGTCCAGCATGACGATCAATTCGCCGCGCGCGGCGCGGATGCCGGCATTGCACGCCGTCGCCCTGCCCCGGTTAGGCTGCCACAGCGCCTCCAGCGGAAACGGAACGGGCAGGCGCTCGATCATTTCACGCGTGCCATCCTCCGACCCATCAATCGACACGATCACCTGGTAATCTTGCGGCGGCATCGTCTGCGCGGCGAATGCCGCCAGCAGGCGCCGGACGGATTCACGGCGTTGATAGGTCGGGATGACGACGCTAATGGAATAGGAACCGGTCATGGACCCTGCACTCGCGGGGTCAACCATCGGAAGGAGAACAACGCGTGAAACTTGCTGCCCCACCACTCGCCGAGTGGGTAAGCCGTCACCAGCCGCCAGGCAAAATCGGCGAGTGAGTCATATCCGGTCACCGGGACGCGGTGGAGCGCCAGTGGATC
>JBLMXX010000163.1:0-2708 GCA_050257995.1 Acidobacteriota bacterium
AAACGTAATCCGTATTCCATCGTGCAGATTACGTTTTACGCATTACGCATTACGGATATATTTTCTCCAGCATGCGCGGAAAGGGGATTGTTTCGCGCACGTGCTCGAGCTTGCAGATCCACGCGACCGTCCGTTCCACCCCCAAACCAAACCCACAGTGGGGCACGGTGCCATACCGGCGCAGGTCGAGATACCATTCGTACGCCGCGCGCGGCAATTTATGCTTCTCGATCTGCTTCTCGAGATATTCCAGGTCCGCGCTCCGCTGCCCGCCGCCGATGATTTCACCGTACCCTTCGGGCGCCAGCAGGTCGGCGCTGAGGCATGTTTTGGGATCGTCGGGTTCGGTCGCCATGTAAAACGCTTTCATATCGGTCGGATAATGGTGCACAAAGACCGGACGGTCAAAGGATTCGCTGATGACCGATTCGTGCGGCGCGCCGAAATCATCGCCCCAGGCAAAGTCGGGATAGCCGTTCTTGTGGAGCAAGTCCACCGCTTCCGTATACGAAATCCGGGGAAACGGCGGAACAACCTTTTCCAGTTTGCTCGTATCTCGTTCGAGAATCTGCAGTTCGGCGGCGCGCTCTTTGAGGACCGTCTGCACGATATACGAAACAAACTCTTCGCCCACGCGCAGATAGTCTTCCAAAGTCCCATACGCCCACTCCGGCTCGACCATCCAGAACTCGGTGAGGTGCCGGCGCGTTTTGGATTTCTCGGCGCGAAAGGTCGGACCGAAGCAGTAGACTTTGCCAAACGCCATGATGTCGGCTTCGTTATAGAGCTGACCGGACTGGGTCAAGTAGGCGGGCGCGCCGAAATAATCGGTCTCGAACAGGGTGGTCGTTCCTTCGACCGCCGCGGGGGTGAGAATGGGCGTATCGACCAGCATAAAGCCGTGTTCGTCCAACCAGTGGCGGATGGCTTGGATAACCGTGGCGCGGATCCGCAGGATCGCGTGCTGGCGAGGCGACCGCAGCCAAAGGTGGCGACGTTCCATCAGGAATTCGATGCCGTGCTCTTTGGGCGTGATCGGATAGTCATTGGCGATCTGGACCACCTGGAGGTCCGCGACGGAAAGTTCAAACCCGCCCGGCGCGCGCGGTTCGGCGCGCGGGACGCCCGTGACGACGAGGGAGGATTCCTGCAGCAGCCGTTTCGCCGCGTCAAAGGTCTCGGGCGATACCTGTTTTGCAAAGACAACCGCCTGGATAAACCCTGTGCCATCGCGCACGCGGAGGAACTGGAGTTTCCCCTTGTCGGTCTTGTCCGCCAGCCACCCCTTGATGGTCACGGTCTCTCCGACGTGTGACGCAATGTCCTGGATGTACACTTGATCAGCCACAAGCCCCTTTCTGAATGCCGATGATGAGTTTATGATCGCACATTGGTATTGCCCCAGCGCTCGATCGCCCTGGCAACGTTCCTGGCAAATTCGCGCGGCGGCGTGATGATCCGCAGCATGATGCGCTTCCCGATGCCGCGCCACAGCTCAACCCGCACCCGGGTCCACGCCGTCGCGATGGACTCGCGCTCGCCTTCGGTCAGTTCTCGCGCGCCGAACCTCTCGCGGACGTAGAGAACGGTCGCCTGGTCTACCTCGTCGCGCACGCTCGGGAGCGCTTCGCCGATGCGACGCGCTCGCTCAAAGGGAGTGGCGTATTCCTGCCCGGTCACGCCCAACCACCCGGCGCGGTCCACCAACCGCGTGTAAAAGCGGGCGGCGGGCGCCAATCGGGCAACGCGCCGCGACCGCTGCCATTGCGCCAATCCGAACGCGCCGAGGAGAAACAGGGCAGCGATGCCGCCGCTCAACAGGGCTAGATTGCGCGGATCATTCCAGAATGGGTTTCGGAACGCCGCGCCTACCCCGCTCCCGAAATCCTCCGGATCGGGCAAGTCCTTGTTGCGCGAGCGATCCCGCGGCGGTTTCAGTTCATCCGGCAATTGGTTGGGATCGTCGGGCGTGTTTTCGGGTTTCTTCGGGCGCTCGATCTCGGGCTTGCTTGACGTCGGCTCGAACTCTATCCAGCCGTACGCGGGGAAGAAGACTTCAACCCAGGAATGCGCGTTGGCTTCGATCACGTGAAAGGTGCCATCGGTATAATCGCCCAGCGAATAACCGGAGGCGACCCGCGCCGGAACGCCCACCGACCGGGCGAGGACCGCCATCGCGGAGGCGTAGTAATTGCAATAACCTTCCGGCCGCTCAAATAGCGTATAGTCGACGCGATCTCGTCCCAGGGGCGGCTCGGTCACCTGGTCGTTATACTTTATTTTCTTGCGCAAATACTGCTCGATGGAGGTGGCTTTATCGTATGGGTTGGTATCCTTGGATGTAATGCTTTTTGCGAGCGCGCGCACGCGCTCGGGCAAATTGTCCGGCAATTGCAAATAGTTCTGCGCTATCCAGGTCGAATATTCGGTCGAGGCCTGGCGGAGCGAGTCCTCGTCGGCGACGCTGATCGCAGAGACGGCGGTGTAAGAGTCTCCTTCGCGGAGGGCGCGGCGCGTCATTGTCAGTGCCACGTCGAGAACCGGCTTTGCGCTGCTGTCCGACGGAGCCGGTTGGGAGTAGCGAATCTCGGTCGGCACACTGAAAAAGACCGGCTGAGATTGGGCATAGAGGATATTTTGATCGGGCAGAAAGACCTGAAAAGTCTGAGTGACCTCTACCCGCAAGAGCCCGGGAGAAACGTCCAGGC
>JBLMXX010000164.1:0-3448 GCA_050257995.1 Acidobacteriota bacterium
CCTCGGGGAGGCAGCCCGCAATCAATCTGTCACCCGGCAAATGATCGACGTGTATTCGCGTTGTCCTCGCCGATACGGGTTCGTGCAGCGCGGGCAAATCTGATTCATGGACAAATGGAACTGCAGGCAATTCCAGAACAGGCTCGACCGGTGTCACCAAGGCAGCACCGAGCGGCTCTGCCACTACTGGCAATTCCCTTGTCGTAATCACTTGATCGGTAGTGAGTGTGTGTTCGACGCCAGTCGCGGGCTGTGGAGATTGGACGTTCGACGCTTGCACAGGCAGCGCGGTAGATTCCGGCACCACCGGCTCTATCGATCGGAAAGGCGGAGCGCCTTGCTCCACTGGCTCGTTCGCCGGCTCTGTTGGTGGGATGGTGCGGGGCGTTTCCGCGTCCGCAACTTCTGGCGCGGTCGCTAATGGCGCGGAACCCGCTACGGGCGGTTCCGTTGGGACCGATTGGAGGTCAGGTATAGAGGCGACCGGAATGGGCAACGGCTTGGGCTGTTCCGGCTCAGGCGCGCCCGGCAGAACGGGTGATGCTTCTGGCGGGACCGGAGCAGGCTGCTTTACCACGGGAGGAGAGACCGGACCGGTCGGGCGGTTGAGAGGCGCGGGTGACTTGCGGGTGGACCGCAGTTTCGGCTTGGGCGCAGGCTGTTGAGCATTTTTCAGATCGTCGTTCGGCTCAACCGGCGCTGTCTCTCGGGGGACTTGGGCGCGTGGTATGGGCCGCGGTGCCGGCTTTTGCCCGGATTCGATCGCCGTGTGAATGACGACCACGCCATGGTAATAATGCGACAGAATCTGTTCAAAAGTTCTGCCCCGCCGCGCCATCACAATGGCGCCGCGCTGGCAGAGCCCCACGCCATGTCCCTTCAAGGCGACAAAGCCGCACTGGCATTCCACTCCCTGCAAATATGGAACTGCCGGCATCAAGACGTCCTCGGAACTCCGCGTGTGACCATCGCAGTGCTCGAAGAAAAACGCGTCAATCAGTTTCCCCTCGTGGATTGCCACGATGCCCCATGTCTCGCTGACCGCGCGAAAGACTTCCGGCGCGACAATCGGGTCCACCCGCTTCCACTCCTGGCAGTGAGCAGCCGTGCAAACATCTGCGCCCAGTTCAGGATGACGGTGCGCAGACGCGGCGTAGGTACGCGATGCCACCGCCTGCGCTTTGAGCGCCTCGAGTGGTCCATTCGCACCGATCTCGCAGGCGACGACCCCGGCGAGATAGGTCTCCAGTTTCATAACCACGACCTGGCCGTTTGGCATCAGGACGCGGATCAAGCCCGGTACGACAACACCCATTCCTGCATCTTCCTATGGAGCGCCATTTGCTACAACCCAGCTACCGCTGAGTGAGCATACGCGGCGGGCCACCAAATCGTCGAGAATGGCAAGCACCAGTTCACGGGACCAACCAAAGACTCGGCCAATCATCGGTGGGCTCGCGGCTACCACCGTCTGTATATAGTGCTTGACCAGTGTGCGTCGCGCGACGTCGACATTGAGTTTCTGAGCCCGCGCCACCTGGTCTGGATACCAACGCGATACCAATTCGAAAATCTGCGATGTCCATGCTCCCGTCTCCAGCGTCGCTCCGACCGGAAGAATGACGAGCGAGCGCTGAAGTTCATCCAGGGCGTGATGATAGCGCCGGTTGTCCCCCGGTCGGTCTAAACCGACCGCGGACCGCAGTGCCTGGGTGGGAGTGGGACCGAGTGCACGGACGGCGTCATAGACACGTTTGGCATCCAGACTCACCTGCCCTCGGGCATATGCCTTGTCCACACTTTCCGGAGCCACCAGAGCATAAAGCGGCGGGAGCATTCCCAGCGAAACAAAGACTGGTTTACCGTGCGCCAGGGCCTTGCCATAGTACGCTCGCTTCTCTGCCGGCAAATCGTTTTTCCATACCCAAACCTTGTCCGAATCGTCGTCCCAGTCCTCGATGTGAGCATCGCGCCGCCCTTTGACGGCTTCAAAGAGGGAGGGGAGTTCTATGCCCTGCGTGGAGGCGAAAAGGAGACAAAATCCGACGGCATCGATGAAATCGGCGGCGGCGTCCATGCTTCGGATGCGTTGCGTCCGGCGCCGCCGGTAAATGCGGTCACGCTGCTGCTCGATTTGGTTCGGGGTCATTGCGAATTGCGGTCTCTCGGCAACAAAAAACCAGCCGCTGGAGGGATTTGCTGGTATTTTGGGCCAAATTCACCCCCAATATACCACGCACACTTGATGCTGTCAATTTTCTGGCAGCGATGGGCAATCGAATTCAGACCGGGACGGAACGTCCAACGTCTACCCACATATAAAGAACTCTAATATATAAGTGGGAAGACTGGAAGGCTAAAATACAATCTCATTGGGCAATTCGAGCATAGTCTTCCGGTGTATCCACGTCAAATCCGGGCTCTGCTTGGTCAAAATCCACATATTCGACGGGGTGCCGGCTCAATACCTCCCGTCCCCCTTCCTCTCCACTCAAATCGAACAGTTCGGCAAAGTGGGCTCGATCAAACAGGACCGGACTACCGCGCTTGCCCACATACCGGGGTGCGACGATCATCGCACCGCTCTCAAAGTAATGTTGGATAATAGCATTGAGAACGGTCGGGGTAAGATGTGGCTGGTCCGCGTTCATAAAGATTGCCGCATCGAACTCCGGGGACAAAGCGCGCAACCCTGCCCGGATGCTCGTGGAATGCCCTTCTGCCCAATCCGGGTTGATGACGATCCGTACGATGTGTCGCGGAATGGCCGGTCTAATCTCTTCTGCCCGCGCACCGAGTACGACGACAGTCGAGGTGACATTGGCGCCCGTTGCGATTTGGACTGCATTCTCAATCAAGGTTCCGCCATGCCAAGGCAACAACTGTTTAACCCGGTCTCCCATTCGCGTGCTCGCGCCCGCCGCCAGCACGATCACTGCCACCCGGCGCTGGACCTCGCGGATTGGATCCTGTGCATTTCGTACAGCGCCTATTGCCACCGAATGGATTTCCCGATAGCCCAACAGCAAACGTCCCGTCTCACGCGCGACCGCGAGCCGCGTGTCATCGTCCACCTGATTGATCAGCACGACCGCACGCGCGGCGGCGGGCTTGCCCTTCAAGCCACCGTCCGCATGGGAGAGCAGATGCGCCACCGCCAATGGCGTCACCACCTGCCCGACCTTTAACCCGGCAAGCCGGGCGACTAACTCGGGACGGTGGACGTGTTCTTCGTCCAGAGGTGCTCCAACCGCTGTCACTCCGATCACGGGAACAAAGATGGTCGTCGCGTCCGGCACGGCGGGTTCGTGCGCCGCAGGTGCTTTAAGCGGACGCCGGCGAGCGCCATCCGCCTCGACGAGGACAACGTCCACGCCTTCCAGCGCGGCCAACTCGCCGATAAAGGCAGGAGGCACACCCACCACCTTGTCCTCCTCCACTTTATCAC
>JBLMXX010000165.1:0-3682 GCA_050257995.1 Acidobacteriota bacterium
GAGAAGTCTCGGCGTCGTCCAGCGTCAGCGCGATCACGCGTGTCTCGGGGAACATGATGCGGATGAGCGGGATGGTCTGCAGCCCGCTCAGGCCGGGCATATTCAAGTCCATGAGGATCACATCAGGGGCGAGCAATTGCGCTTTGGCAAGGCACTCCTCACCGCCGTTGGCGGTCCCCACCACGTTGACTTCGTTCCGATAGTGAGTTTCCAGGAAGAGCGTCTCGATGCGCAGAAAAGTTCTCTCGTCGTCTACCAGCATCACGTTAATCTTGCGGTGTCCGACCGGAGACGCCTTTTTCGCGCCCTCCATCTCGACGAGATGGCGACCATTACCATCCCCATTTACGCGACGCCCCGGCTGCTTGTCGATTGCCATTTTTCACCTCATCGCTGGTTTCCAGTCGCCCTCATCATCGCACAAACAAGACCCGCGGTCTATAGGGTGTTACCCTACCTTTGGAAATTAAAAACCCCCATTTCGGGGGGTTTTTGCATTCGACGATAGACCGCGCTATTCGTCCAGGAAAATCAAGCCGTGTTTCAAGGCAACCCGCACCAGTCCCGCCATATCGTGGACGTTGAGTTTTTGCATCAGGCTGCTGCGATGTTTTTCGACCGTTTTCACGCTCACATTCATGATCTGGGCGATGGCATTATTGGTCCGCCCCTCTGCCACCAGTTTTAGCACCTGCTGTTCCCGCACCGAGAGCCGGTCAAAGGGGTCCGCCGACGACTCGTTCCCGGACAGCATGTCCGCGAGAATGGACCCCGAGACCGCGGAGGAGAGAAAGGTTTCGCCGCGATAAGCCGCCCGGACCGCCAGCAAGAGTTCTTCGGTGACCGACTGCTTGAGCAAATAGCCCTTGGCGCCGGACCGCAGTGCCTGTTTGACCAGAGCGTCGTCGGAATACATGGAAAGCATAACGACCTGGCACGGCAAGTGCAGGGAGCAGATCCGCTCGGTTGCCTGGTTGCCGTTCAAGCGCGGCATTGCAAGGTCCATTACGATCACGTCAGGCGAGAGTTGGTCCGCCAGTTCGACGGCTTCCTGCCCGTCCCTGGCTTCGGCGATGACCTTGATGTCCCCGGCTTTTTCCAGCAGGGCTCGGATGCCCTGCCGGACCAGGTGATGATCTTCCGCGATCAAAACGTTTATCATTCCAGATTCAATTATATTGCGGTTGCCCTAGTTTTGCAAGAACCGGATTTGCTCACACGCACCTCCAAGGACAACACGTAGTAGAGATGACGAATAAATTCGTCACTACGAGGAGAGACGGGGGATGACGATTAAATTCGTCACTACGAGGAGAGACGATGGTAGTAACGATTTCAATCGTCGAGGCGCTATCTCACGACGAGGCAGTTCCCTCCCTTTTGCTTGGCAGCATACATGGCGCCATCGGCGCGGCTAATGAGATTCACAACGTTGGCATCTTCGCCGGCGACGGTGACTCCCAGGCTGATGGTAACCCGAATGGGACCCTGATCCGTCTGGACCGGACCATCCGCAATGCACTGGCGCAGCCGCTCGCCGACCATGTAGAGCATGGAAATGTCCGTCTCCGGCAAGAGCGCCACAAATTCCTCGCCGCCATATCGCCCAAGGAGGTCGATGTGACGAACGCACTTGCGCGCCCGTTCCGCGACGGAATAGATCACCCGGTCGCCGACGGCGTGCCCGTAGGTATCGTTGATCTGCTTGAAATGGTCCAGGTCGAATAATATGGCCGCCAGGGGGTGTTTGAAACGCCGGGCGCGCTCCAATTCGCGCTGACCCAGCTCGAAAAAGCCGCGGCGGTTGTACAGCCCCGTCAGCGGATCGGTGATCGCCTGCCGCTGAACGTCGGCATGCATCTGCGCGTTTCGAATCGCCACGCCGGAGGTGGCAGCAAAAGCCGCGAGCAAGCGCAGGTCGGACTCGACGAACGCGTGGCGCTTGGTCGAGTCCAGCGCGAGCAGGCCGACCACGTCATCGCCCAGCAGGAGCGGTGCGACGACGGAAGCGGCGACGGCGCGCAGTTCCGGGATCTCGGCGCGATAGCGCGGCGAATATTCCGAAGCCGAATGCTCGACCAACAGAGGTGAACGCTCGCGAATCGCCCGCGCCAGATGGCGGATGGGCTGGAAGAAGGACTGGGGACGGAGGCGCGGATCGGTATAGCCGCGCACGGCGCGGACCTGCATATGCCCGGTGGCCCGGTCGGAGATCAACAGCATCCCCTTTTCCGCGGCGGGAACCGCGCGCAGCGCAACGATGAGGACCTGGTCGAGAAGCACGTCCAATTCGATCGTGCTGAGGAGCGCCACTGTGGCGGCGTGGAGCGTATTCAACTCACGCACGTGCTGTTCCTGTGCGGCGAACGAACGCGGATTTCCTTTGGAGCGACTGGGCATCAACGAAAAAAACCTCGACAAAGAATTGCGCCGTCCCGCCGGCAGGAGTGGTCTTTCCATAGGGTCTGCTAGAGCGTGTTTGCAAACTCGCATACGTTGTGGGCGGTATGGGCGAGAATGATCAGGCTCGTCCAAGCAACAGCCCCGGCAAAGGTTTGCCTACACGCCCTGACGCGGGACAACGCAGGGGACAGTATAGAACAGGTTGAGAATTGCTTCAAGTGGGTTGAGCGAGGGAAAATAGGGGGATTGACTGGACCCGGCAAAGTCATTAGAATATTCACACTGAATGATCGCCGCGAGGTTAATCTATGAAACCACTAATGGTCGAAGTGATCGCTTATGCGCCTACACAATACTTTCACTGCCAGCACTGCGAAGTCGTCTGGAAAGAGGCGGATAATGAAGGGATCAAGAAATTCCACGAGGATGCCGTCCAGACCTCGATTCCGCCGGAGCTGATGAAAGAGTACCAGAACCTGTCGGACTGGGTGCTGGGCGCGGTGGAACGGTTCGGCGGGCGCGTCACTTTCAAGGTCATCGACGCCGCCTCCTTCGAGGGGCTGTTGAAAACGGTGCGGTATGGCGTGCGCCACTATCCCGCCGTTATCGTCGACGGCAAAGAAAAGCATATCGGCGGTGATTTCGAGCGCGCCGAAGCGATGATCGGCAAGCACCTCCAGGTCCAGCCCGCCTGAACGTCAACCGGCTTTACGGTCCGGCTGGGGAAAGGAGGGAACACCACACATACCTTGGTACTCGCCCCTGATTCTTGACTCGGCCTGGGAGACACGTCCGTTTCCGTCTTCCAGGCTGGTTGTATTTTCAAGGAGATAACAATCATGTACAAAAACCTGATGGCTGGGTTCTTTGCCGTGCTGATCCTGGTGACGACGCTTGTGACCTCCGTCAGTGCGGGCGCTTTCAGCGTTGCCCCGCTCACGCTGATCTCCGGACCCAGCCCTTTCGCCAGTTGTACGATTGGCGCCTTTTTGGATGGCGTCAATTACGTGAATGCCGAAGTGGAACCATGGGTGGAAGTCAATCCAACGAACTCCAACAACATCATTGCGGTCTGGCAGCAAGACCGTTGGTCGAATGGCGGAGCGCATGGGCTGGTCGCGGGCGTATCGCATAATGGCGGCGCTACGTGGTCGCGGACGTTTGCACATTTCTCTTCTTGTGCCGGCGGCACGCCGGCGAATGGCGGAGATTTCGAGCGATCCTCCGACCCCTGGGTGACCTTCGCTCCGAATGGGGATGCTTATCAGATCAGCCTGTC
>JBLMXX010000166.1:0-5407 GCA_050257995.1 Acidobacteriota bacterium
TGGGCTGACCGATTATCTCCAGCAGAAATCCGGCGACGTGGCGTTCGTAAACCTGAAATCGACCGGCACTGTCCTCGCGGTAGATGACGAACTCGCCGCGCTCGAGACCATCAAAGTCGACTTGGTCATCCCCGTGCCGATCGGCGGCACGATCGTCGCGGTGAACGATGCGCTGGTGGCACATCCCGAGCTCGTCAACAGCGATCCTTATGCCGCGGGATGGCTGGCGGAAATTGAACCGAATAATATGGCGGATTATGAGGCACTGTCCGACGCGGACACCTATCTGCCCAGGCTGAAGGTACGCGCCGAATTGGAGCGAGCGAAATGACCGCACCCCAAGGACGTGTGATGATTGTGCCGTGCAGCGGCATCGGCAAGGCCTACGGCAGCGTGGGGCGGGAAGCGATGTACACGCTGCTCGAAGAATTGCGGCCTGCGGAGACGGAAACGGTCTGTCTCTCCCTGTTGACGCTCGGCGACACAGACGCGCAGGCGGAGGTGTGTGCGCATCCGACGATTACGATTGACGGCTGTCCAAAGTCGTGCGCGAAGGTGAACGTTCAAGCCGCGGGGGGTCAGCCGGCGGCGGAATTCCGCGTGTTCGACGTGTACCGCGCCCACAAGGAACTAAAGGTCCGTTCCGTCAGCGAGCTGGGCGATAGCGGGCGCGCGATGGCGCGCCTTCTCGCCGAGGAAATCGCGGCGAAGGTAGACGAACTGGTGGCGGGAGGAAAATAAGGTGAAGGTGATCCGCTGATGTTCGTCGAATATCTCACGCTCGATCACACGCGCGCTTGTTTTGCGGAGCCGGGTAAAATCGTCGTCGTCGGCAAGCCCGCGCGTCCGATTGACGCCGTTTTACCGTTGCTCAACTCGATGCTGCCGAACGTCATCAGCTACAACCCGCGTGCCAGCGCGCTCGTGCTGCGCCGCCAGCCCGGATTTATCACCCTGCTCGCGGACACGATTTATATCACGCAAGTCAAGGATGCGGACGAAGGGTTGGAACTCTTGAGCGCGGTGCGCGATTTGCTGAACCAGACCTGGGCGCGGCGCGAGGAAATCGAACCGAGGAACGTCGAGCGCCACGCCCCGCGCCCGCTCGACGTGTGGGAACTGTTGCCGCGCACGAACTGCCGCCAGTGCGGCGAGGCGACCTGCATGGCATTTGGGTTCGCGCTCTTGGAAGCGCGGCGGCGGGTAGACGAATGTCCACCCTTGCGGGAGCCGCAGGCGGAGGGACCGCGCGAGACGCTGCACGGGTTGTTGGGAAATTTCGAATCCACCGCTTCCGTATGGCGCCTGAGCGCGTGAAGGCAATCCAGGCGAGGCCAGGTCCCCCCGGCTGGGCGCATTGATTCATGGATGAGGTAAAGCGATGCCAATCTTGCCGAAAAAGAAAGTTGGGCTGATCAGTTGCAGCGGCGAAGAATTGCCCGCCGGCACTCTCTCGCGGGTCGCGGTGCTCGAGGTGTTGGAGCGACTGCGCCCGAACGATACGGTGACGTTGTGCCTGCCGCTCTTTCTCGCGGGCGACGACAAGGAACGCGCATTCGCGCGATTCTACCCGACGATGGCCATTGACGGTTGCGCTCAGCAGTGTGCCGCGCGCGCGACGGCCAAATACAGCGCGACGCCAACGGCGAGGATCGTCATTCCCGAGTTTCTCGCGGCGCGCGGATTCGACGCGCCGCGTTCGCGGCGGCAAATGGATGCGGCGGGCGCGCGGGCGGCGGAGGCGCTGGCGCAGGAAATCGCCCATCGCGTGGACGAGATTCTCGGCATCCAACCCGAACCGGTGGTCGTACCGCCCGCCGCCCCTGCCGAAGAACCATTCGCCACCGCCACCTGTGGCTGCGGGTCAGGCATTCCCGTGATGCGCTTGAGCATTGCCGGCAAGCCGGTCGACGTGGTCGCGTTGCCGCTCATTCTCGAACAGGCCCGGCGAGCGAACCAGTCGTCCGAAGAAGTGTTTGACGCGGTCAAGGTCTATAACTCGTTTCCAGAGGAACTCGAATTTGCCTACCGCGAGGCGGTCCAACGCGCGTATGCCGTGTTTACGCACACATCCGAAAAACGCGAGGAGTGAAATGCTTTTGTCCAGTCATCCCTCTGCCATCCGTGCGATTGGGAAGGAGTCTTGATTTAGACATGCCGAAGACGTACACCTATCATACGGCGGTCACTTGGAAGGGCGAGCACTGGGGACATCTCGTCTGCGGCAATGGCGCGGAGATGGACTTTTCCGCCCCGCCGGACGCGCATGGACACGCGGGCGTGCTGACACCCGAAGACGCGTTCGTCGCCGCCGCGAATACGTGTGTGATGATGATGTTTCTCTGGGCGTGCGAGCGATTCAAGATCCCGCTGGTCGCCTACGCGTGTGACGCCGAAGGGACGAAAATCATCGAACTCGATCGTACGGAATTGTTCACGAAAATCGTGCTGCGTCCCAAGATCCGGGTGAAAGAGTGCGACGAAACGCGCCTCCGCCGCGCGCTGCAAGCGGCGCAAAAATTCTCGCTCGTCGCCAATTCGGTCAAGAGCGAGGTGACGATCGAACCCGAAATTCTAATACAATAATCGTTTAACAGGAGGAAAAATGCTTACGATCAAAGTCCTTGGCCCCGGTTGCTCCAACTGCCAGAAGGTTGAGCAAATCGCCAAGCAGGTCGTCGCCACGCTCAGCGTGGACGCGACCATCCAAAAAGTGACCGAGCGGGAGGAGATGATGGCTTATCCCATCTTGGCAACACCCGGTCTCGTCGTGAACGAGAAACTCGTGTGCGCGGGGCGCATTCCCAGCGAAGCCGAAGTGACGACCTGGATCACCAACGCGCTCGCGTAATCACGGAGGAGAAAGCAATGGATCAATCCATAGGTGTTTCACGACCGCAAGCGAACGTGTTCGATCGCCTCTCGCTGCTCGACCGCTTTTTGCCGTTGTGGATTTTCGCGGCGATGGCGCTGGGCATCCTCCTGGGCGCGGTCGCGCCGGGCATCAAGGACGTTTTCAACGCCCTCTCCATCGGCACCGTCTCGTTTCCGATCGCGGTCGGGCTATTGTGGATGATGTATCCGGTGCTCGCCAAGGTCAAGTACGAGGAACTGGGCAAAGTCGCGCAGGCGTGGGAACAGTTCAGCGTGTCACTCATCCTCAACTGGATCATTGGCCCCGTCATCATGTTCGTGCTCGCGTGGGTCTTTTTGCCCGATCTGCCGCATTTCCGCACGGGGCTGATCATCGTCGGCTTGGCGCGCTGTATCGCCATGGTGCTCATCTGGAACATGCTGGCGGGCGGCGACAGCGAGTACTGCGCCGTCCTCGTCGCGCTGAACAGCATTTTCCAGATCGTCATGTACTCGCCGCTGGCGTACTTGTTCCTGGTGGTCATTCCGGGCTGGTTCGGCGTGCAAGGCACGGCGGTGAATATCGGGATGGGGGATATTGCCAAGAGCGTGCTGATATTTCTCGGCATTCCGCTGGCGGCGGGGATCGCGACGCGGTTCTATTTTCTGCGCACCCGCGGCAAGGAGTGGTACGAAACGCGCCTGATGCCGCGCCTCGGTCCCACGGCGATGATCGGCTTGCTGTTCACCATCGTCGTGATGTTCTCGATGCAGGGCGACAAGATCCTGGCGGCGCCCCTCGACGTCGTGCGGGTGGCGGTCCCGCTGCTCGCCTATTTCGTCATCATGTTCTTTACCTCGTTCGCGCTTTCGCACTGGCGCCGGTTCCCGTACGAACTGGCGGCGACGCAGTCGTTCACGGCGGCGAGCAACAACTTTGAACTGGCGATCGCGGTGGCGGTGGGGACGTTCACGATCGCGTCGCAGGAGGCGCTCGCGGCGGTGATCGGTCCGTTGATCGAGGTGCCCGTGCTGATCGGGCTGGTGTACGTGGCGTTGTGGATCAAGGGGGCGTGGTTCAAGACGGCGAGCCGCGTGCCGGTTACTTGACAAAGTTGGCGGTGAAAAAATACCAGGGTCCGCTGACGGTTTGCTGGCGAAAGCCCGCGGCTTTAGCTAACTGTCGCAGCGTGGAGCGCGATTGATAATGAGGGTCGGGAAATAACTCGGTGAGGGAGAGTCGCCCGCCGGGCGCAAGCGCGTCGTAACAACACCGCAGCGCCGCGGGACGGTCCGGGATTTCACCCAGCGCCGTGCAGAAATAGATTACGTCGAAACTTGCCGGCGGGAAATACGGCAGCGTGGCATCTCCGACCACCACGCTCAAGTTCGAGATGCCTTCGCGCGTGGCACGCGCCTGCAGCCGCTCCAACATTTCAAGCTGGATTTCCAGCCCCACCACTTGCCCGCCCGGGAGCACGCGGTGGGCGGCTGGAATGAGCAAGCGCCCCGGACCTGGACCGATTTCGAGCACGCGCTGTCCGGGTAGCAATCCGATGCGGTCCAGGGTCGTCTGCGTGCCGAGCACGCGGTCCATCAGCGGACCTTGCAATGACCAGGCGAGCCAGGTGGGACAGGGCAGAGAGCGCCGGCGGCTCGCCCGCCGCCACCACAGTACGCCGGTGCCGATGACCAGTAGTATCAAACCAAGGGCCTCGACGATTCTCATATCAACTCCCGGTCAGATATTCCAGCAACTGCGCGGCGGCGCGCTCCCACGTAAACTGCCGCACCTGCACCCGACCCCGGTCGCTCAAACGGCGGCGGAGCGATTCGTCCACCAGCGCGCCGCGGATCGCCGCCGCCATCGCGTCCACATCGCGCGGGTCGAAATAGACCGCGGCATCCCCCGCGACTTCGGGGAGTGACGAGGCGTTGGAGGAAACGACCGGCGCCCCGCACGCCATCGCCTCTGCCACCGGCAAGCCAAAGCCCTCGTACAGCGACGGGTACACGAGCAGCGTCGCCAGCGCATACAACGCGGGCAGGTCCGCGTCGGGCGTAAAGCCGGTGAACACCACCCGGTCCCCCAGCCCCAGTCGCGCGACCGTCGCATAGACCTCGTCATACATCCAGCCCTGGCCGCCCGCAATGACCAATTTGAGAGTGGGGAACGGCGGCGCGGCGGGTCCTCCGTTCGAGACCACCTGCGCGAACGCCTGGATCAGGCGGGCGTAATTCTTGCGCGGCTGGAGCGTGCCGACGCTTAGCAGGTAGGGACCGCGCAGATCATATTTCTGCCGCACGCGCGCCTGGTCCTCCTCCGTCACCTGCCCGCCAAAACTTCCGTCGACTCCCGAGTACAGCACCTTGATCCGGTCGGGCGGCAGCCCGTAGACGTCTTGGAGGTCGCGCGCGGTGCTGGCGGCGTCGGCGAGGACGAGGTCCGCGCGGCGGAGCGCCCGCGGGACCGCGCGGTCCAGGTAATTTTTGAGGACGGCGGGAAAGCACTCGGGCACGCGGACGTAGGAGAGATCGTGGACGGTGACGAGGG
>JBLMXX010000167.1:0-3549 GCA_050257995.1 Acidobacteriota bacterium
GCCCAGACCTGGCAGTGCGGGTGGGGATTGCTCGCGCCCATCAGCGCGCCCTTGTTTTCAAAAACCTGCACGTAGCGGATCCCCGCGAGCGCGCTCAGCTCAAGCGTCTGTTCAGCCCACACGTCCACCACGCGGCGGATTTCCGCGTGCGGCATATCGGGCAACGTCCAATCGTGGCGCGGCGAAAAGCAAATCACGCGGCAAACGCCGCGTTCGCTTTGCGCGCGGAGTACGCCTGCCTCATCCAACCGTGCAGCCGCCGTATCCGGCACGAGCGCGGCGAAATCATTGTCGAAGACGAACGTATGCGCGTAAGCCGGATTGCGCGCGCCGCCCGAACGCGCGTTGCCGGGGCAGAGGTAACAGTCCGCATCATATTGAGGTCGCGATTCGGGCGGGAGTGTTTCCACCTGCCCCAGCCAGGGCCGCTGGGTGCGCTGCGGCGAGACGAGGATCCATTCCCCGGTCAATGCATTGTACCGCCGGTGCGGTTGTGCAAATAAATCCATCAATCAGCCCGTTCCGATAAATGGTCCTTAACCAACTGTTCCGCCAGCGCCACCGCGCCCCAGAGCGGCGCATCATCACCCAGCGCGGCGGGAACGATATCGACCCGCATTTGAGGGAGTGTATTCGACCGCGCCGCCGCCCGCACTCCTTCAAAATACCATTCCCCTGTTTTAGAGACGCCGCCTCCCACGACGACGCGTTCCGGGTTGATGAGCGTAATGGCGGTGCCGATGCCCCAGCCCAGGGCATGCGCGGCATGGTCGATCACCGCGCGAGCCAGCGCGTCTCCCTCGTTTGCGGCACGCGCAACCCGTTCGCCCGTTATTGCGTCTATATTATTATAGACCAATGCCCGGAGCACCTGACCGGCCCGGGGCTCGACCATCAAACGCGCCCGCGCCTCGCGAGCGATCGCGGGTCCACATGCCATGACCTCGACGCAGCCGCGCCTCCCGCAGATGCATACGGGACCCTGCGGGTCGACAATAGTATGCCCGATTTCGCCCGCCATTGCATCGGCGCCGCCGTAGATCGCGCCGTCGAGCACCCACCCACCGCCAACCCCCGTGCTGACGGTCACGTAGAGCAGCGAGGAGACGCGCCTGCCTCCCACGACGCCCGCTCCGAAATGATATTCGCCCAGCGCGGCGACGTTCGCGTCGTTGTCGATGCTTGCCGGCGCCCGGAACGCCTCCTGCAGTTGCTCACGCAGCGGTGCATCCTCCCAGCCGGGGACGTGATGCGAGAGGATGACGCGCCCGCGCCGCGCATCCACCGGTCCGCCAAAGCTGACGCCGATTCCCGCGGGCGTCCGCCCATCCAGCAGCTGCCGGGCGAGGTCGAACATCGTTGCCGTATCATAGTGCGCGTCCTTGTTCGGAGGCGTCATGACGCGTTTGAGCGCGGACCATTCGCGCGCGCCGGTATTCACGGTCGCGGCCGAAAGTTTCGTGCCGCCAAAATCCAGAGCCAGGAGAATGGGATCCGACATGATAGTGGTCAGTGGCCAGTGGTCAGTGGCCAGTGGACGCGCCTTCTAACCACTGACCACTACCCACTGGCCACTATGATTCGTGCCGCAGTTTCAACATTTCGCACAGCGCGTGCGCGAGCGCCAGGTGCACGTCCTCGATCTGACCCATGATTTGAGAGGGGACATTGATCTCGATTTCGACCCGGTCCTTGAGCTTACCGCCCTCAAAACCGGTAAACCCGATCGTCGACAGCCCGTGCTGGTGAGCCACCTCCATGGCGCGCAGGACATTAGGCGAGTTGCCGCTGCCGCTAAATCCGATGGCGATGTCCCCCCGCTCCGCGAGTGAGATGAGCGGCTCGGCAAAGACGTGTTCATAACCCCGGTCGTTCGCATACGCTGAAAATGTGGGGATGTTGTCGTGAAGGGCGAGCACTTTGAAACGCGGCTTGTCCTCTCGAATGGTGCCCTTGCCGAGGTCACAGGCAAAATGCGATGCCGTGGATGCGCTGCCGCCGTTTCCAAAGAGAAAGATACGGCGTCCCTCCGCACGGGCGCGCTCCAGGACGGCTGTGACCCGGTCGACCTGGTCCAGGGCTATCCGGTCGAAAAGCAGGGCTTCCATCGCCAAATACTCTTTTATCGAATACATTGTTCCTCCGCCATGGAATCTGGAACGCATTATATCAGACTTTATAACCAGGGTAAATCGTTTGACATCCCGCGCATTCACGCTATACTTTGATGGAGCGGGCTGGAATTTACAATTGACTCTATGGGCCAGAGGATTATGATTCAAAGTGGATTGAACGTGACGGAGAAATTGAATGTGAGCAACAACCGACCGCGCTATTCCATCGTTGCCCCCTGTTTCAACGAGGAGAAGGGGTTAAACGAACTTTATCGGCGCATTTGCCAGGTCATGGATCAGACCGGCGAGCCGTGGGAACTGGTACTGATCAACGACGGCAGCCGGGACAAAACTCCCCAGATCATCCGCGAACTACGCGCCGGCGATCCCCGGGTCAAGCTGATCGACTTTACGCGCAACTTTGGGCACCAGATCGCGGTGACCGCCGGATTGGACTATGCGCAGGGTGATGCGGTCATTATCATCGACGCCGACCTGCAAGACCCTCCCGAAATCATCTTGCAGATGATCGATCGCTGGAAACAAGGGTACGAGGTCGTCTATGCCGTCCGCACGAAACGCAAAGGCGAATCCTGGTTCAAGGAATTCACCGCCAAGCTCTTTTATCGCATCATCTATCGCATCACGGACGTGGACATTCCGCTCGATACCGGCGACTTTCGGCTGATGGACCGCCGGGTGGTCGAGGCGATCAAACAAATGCGGGAACGCCACCGCTTTGTCCGCGGCATGACCAGTTGGGTGGGATTCCGCCAGACCGGCGTCGAGTATGTGCGCGAGGAGCGCTTTGCCGGCGAGACGCACTATCCATTCCGCAAGATGTTGAAATTCGCGTTGGATGCCATTACCGGGTACAGTTATGCGCCCCTGCAGATTGCCACCTTTCTGGGATTTTTGATTGCGGGGCTGAGCGCAGTAGCGGTGGTGTTGGTCATCTACGCCCGTCTCTTTATGGGTGCAGCGGGTCAAGAGCAATTCCACGGACAGGCGACCACTCTCGTCATGGTGCTTTTCCTGGGCGGGGTGCAGCTCATCACGCTGGGCGTCATCGGGGAATATTTGGGCAGGATCTACGACGAGGTCAAGGGCAGACCGCTGTACCTGGTGCGTGAGGCGGTGGGGTTTGAAAATAAAGAGCCGGGCGAGCTGGCAGTGGCTCGAAAACCGAATGGTCGATGAATGAGACGGGGCAGGCTTGAAACCTGCCCCGTTGTGCATCCTGAAGGCAAAGGGGTCCCTACGTCTTCCAAAAATCTTCCAATGCCGCGACGGTTTCATCCGGTCTCTCGAACTGCGGTAGACCGTTGCTCGGAATGACACGCACGGCGCTCCAGTTCGGATGATGACCTAATAGATACGGTAAGAGATCAAAGCGGACGAAGGCATCGCGGTCGTAAATGACCCGGACCGGGAG
>JBLMXX010000168.1:0-4038 GCA_050257995.1 Acidobacteriota bacterium
CAAGCCACATTTTGTGGCTTGCAAGTCTGTTATAAGGAAGATAAACAAAGTCCGCTCAGTAGCAGGAGGCAGGAGTGCTCAGAGAAACACTTGAATTATTCAAAGATACCGTTTCAAATTGGAACAAGGATCATGCTCCTCGTCTTGGCGCGGCGCTGGCGTATTATACCGTCTTCTCTCTAGGTCCGCTTTTGATTATTGTGATTGCAATTGCAGGGTTAGTGTTCGGCGCCGAAGCGGCCCAGGGCCAAATCGTTGGCCAGATGCAGGGGTTGGTGGGCGAGCAGGGAGCCGCCTTTATCCAGGCGGCGATTGAGAGCGCGAGCCAACCCAGATCGAGCGTCATCGCCAGCGTCATCGGCATTGTCACGCTCTTGTTGGGAGCGTTAGGCGTATTTGCTCAACTGCAAGATGCTTTGAATACTATCTGGGACGTTACTCCCAAGCCTGATCGGGGTTGGAGAGGCCTGATCGAGGATCGCCT
The DNA here is from genome assembly GCA_050257995.1 of Acidobacteriota bacterium. GTDB lineage: Bacteria > Chloroflexota > Anaerolineae > UBA4142 > UBA4142 > JBLMXX01. The sequence goes on from JBLMXX010000168.1 coordinate 485, forward strand.
CTTGTCTTTTTCGATGATACTTGTCGTCGGATTCCTATTACTCGTGTCCCTCGTGGCAAGCACTGCCCTCGCAGCATTCTTCAAGTACGTTGGAGGGGTCGTACCTATGACGGCCATCATGGCAGAAGGAGTGAATTTCTTTGTCTCATTCGCCGTCATCACTTTGCTGTTTGCACTTATCTTCAAGTATTTGCCGGACGCCCAAATCGCCTGGAGCTATGTGTGGATTGGCGCAGCCATGACGGCGCTTTTATTCACGATTGGCAAAGTCATTCTAGGAATCTATCTTGGCAACAGTGCGGTCAGCTCGGCGTATGGGGCCGCCGGATCGCTCGTGGTTGTGCTGGTTTGGGTCTACTATTCGGCTCAGATTCTTTTTTTTGGCGCCGAGTTCACCAAAGTGTACGCAAACCGATACGGCGCGGGGATCATCCCAGCGCCCAACGCAGTTCGGGTCACCGAGGAGATAGGTGTTTGATGTACCGGTCCGCCAATTGACGATGTCAGAACGGACTGCTCTTGAAGGAATCCACGTGGCCATGGACCACGTGAGCAATGGTACCCGCTTGACTTATCCCAAAATATGATGGAAGATTAGACTACGGCGCATCTTGACCACGCCAGTGGCGCGGTCGTGCAGAGCGACTGGGTGATTTCAATTCCAGAGAGGCAGAAATGGCTTCCACTCCGTTCTTCATCGAGAATTCGCTTGCATTCGCGCGGAGCAAGCCCAAAAGGATTTTGATGACGGTGGATACTCTAGGCGATATATGGACCTACGCTCTTGAGCTCGCGCAGGCGCTCGGACAACAAGGCGTAGGGGTCGCGCTGGCGACGATGGGAGCTCCGCTTGATCAAGACCAGTGTGAGGCGGTGCGTGAAATTCCGACCCTTGAGGTCTATGAGAGCAGTTTCAAATTAGAATGGATGCGGGATCCATGGAAAGAAGTCGACCTCGCGGGAAAGTGGCTTTTGGAACTGGAAGAAAATATCCAGCCGGACGTAATTCACTTGAATGCCTACTCACACGCGACTTTGACCTGGCATGCACCGACTGTTGTCGTAGGACACTCGTGCGTCCTGTCGTGGTGGCTCGCCGGGCGCGGCGAGCCGGCCCCTGGGATGTGGAATACGTACCGTCAGCGCGTCACGCACGGATTGCACGCTGCGGACGTAGTGGTCACTCCATCCAGGGCGATGCTAGACATGTTGAACCGGCACTATGGTCCTCTGGAGGGAAAGGTCGTCCCCAACGGTCGCGATATTAACTTTTTCGCACCCGGCAAAAAAGAACACTTTGTAATTGCCGTCGGCCGCGTGTGGAATGAGGGCAAAAACATTGCCGCGTTGGAACATATCGCGCCCATGCTGACTTGGCCTGTGTATATTGCTGGCGAGCAGAGACATCCCGATGGCGGCAGGGCAGAGGCCGAGAACGTCTGCTATTTGGGGCCGCTTCCCGAGCGGAAATTGGCCGATTACCTCGGACGTGCTTCGATCTTTGCTTTGCCTGCAAAGTATGAACCGTTCGGTCTATCGGTTCTTGAAGCTGGCTTATCCGGGTGTGCGCTTGTCCTGGGTGATATACCTAGTCTGCGCGAGAACTGGCAAGATGCCGCAATTTTTATTCCGCCAAATGACACAGAGGCATTGCAGTCCGCGATTGAAGATTTGATAGCGGATGTCGATCGCCGCGAAGCACTCGGGGTCTGTGCCCAGGCGCGCGCGATCCAATTCACACCGGCCAGGATGGCAGCCGCATATATTGTGATTTATTCGGACTTGATGGCGGCGAATAATCTTATGGTCAAGAACTAGACGCGGCCCAAGCCGCAGACACGCGTGTTTTCTCACCCTTCTCTTGTGTGAAAATAGAGTCGACGTGGTATTGTATGATTCGTTCACCCATCATGTTAATTCACGGCTTCAACGGAGCGCCATCGAATTGGACTGGTCCGGAGGACCGGTTTCCGGAATATCTGGTGGCGCACGATTTTGATCCCGAACTGATTCGCGTTTTCAGCTATGGGTACGATACCTACCATGGCAAGCGCACCTATAACAATCTGGGGGACATGCGGGAAATTGCGCACCGGTTGGATGACCCGGAGGGTCAAGACGCGGGGCAATGTTCCGTGGACCGGTTGAGCCGGGAGAGTGTGGCGCGTGGGGGCTCGCCTCAAGTGACAATCATTGCCCATTCCAGTGGTGGGTTAGTCGCGCGTTATTATCTAACGCGCCAGGTGGAGGATGAATACCACACCCGCTACCGGGGCAATGTGGGACGCGTCATTTTCCTCGGCACGCCTCATCGCGGTGTGGACATCGAAGATGTTCTTGATCCTCTCCCAACCAATTTCCTGGCGTATCGGCTAATGATTCGTCTCCATTACCTGCTCCCGCCGGAATATCATGGGCAGAGCGAATCACTCCGCGCGAAATTTCACGATCTGGGACAGCAGACTCGCCAGGCATTTTACGGCGACGGGTTGGCAGATGCAATGACGGAGAGGACACCGGCATTCAACCAATTGCATCCGGGAAGCGATTTTCTGAATGACATCAACCGTCCCGGCGCGATGCCGCAGGACAGTCAATATTTCAACATCATTGGAGATATTTGGGCCGGTGTGCGAATCCATGCATTTGGTCGAGACCTGATCAACCGCGAGAAGGATTTTGGAGATTTTCTCGTATCTGCGGCAAGTGCCGGGTCGATTCCGAACGCGGAATCGGAATGCAGCGCGATTAGGGACCGACATTGCCTGACAGTTGATTTGGGACGGCGATCCAGCCAACTCGTCCAGGTGGATGCCATACCGAAAGAGCCGGTCCCCATCCACCGCCATCTGCGGAGCCTTCCCGCGGCGCGGGAGAGGATGGTGGAGATTTTGCGGCGTGACCCTGCGCATGCCTTGGGCGGAAATCCGGCAATGATAGCTCCTGTCCTGCCCAAAGGTGTATCCTGATGATTTCCGGCACTGTGACACACTCTATGTCATATCTGTGACGAGAACGGTGTGGCGCAAATGGCTTGCGAAAGTCACAGTTGACAGCGGACCTGGTTTGTGGTATAAACATTCTCAGAATCTTTGAAAGGAGGCGCACCGGTGGAAGGCAAATTCACATTCAATTCCGCAATCGTCTGCCAGAGTGCGCCCGCTTTGCAGTAGATTCCCTTTACCGAAATCTAGCCGTGGGTGCATTCTGCCCCACGGCTTTATATTTCCTTTTGATTTGAGATACCTCAGAGGAGGCCAGCGCCGTGGGAAATCTGCCTGCGGCTTTTTTCATTTGAACAAGCCGCGGCCATGCTGCGGGAACCAAGCCATTTGGTTGGCCTGCTCCCTCAAAAGGATCTAGATAATGCCGCGCCATGTGCGAGATGATTTATACGTTCCGTACGACACAGAGGAGTATTATCAAGAGCAAGAATACGAGATTCCGGTCAGACCGCCCAAGCGACCCAAGTTCAAATTGAACCGTGAAGAAGCGGTCGGGAGATTATCGGAAGCGGGAGATGACAGCCGGCATGGCTTCAATCCAACCTTCAA
>JBLMXX010000169.1:0-6778 GCA_050257995.1 Acidobacteriota bacterium
CCCGAACACGCCCGCAGCTACAATACAGACCCGCCCACTTATAACCGGTTGGTCGTCGACTTTTTCGACCGGAGTCTCAAGACGTCAAGTGAACAATGACCACCGGTTCAACTCAGGTGGACTGGCAGTCCGGTGACTGTGAAGTGGGTCGCTTGCCTATGTTGCAACATCCCTGAAGACTTGTAGTTGCTTGGCGCGCGGAAATGCGGTATGATGTGCCACGGTGGCAATTCTGCCGTGTTGTCTGAATCGGATGGAATGGAGGCATATGATCCCCTCAGGCACCGTGATCGTCGAAAGCGTTACGAGCGATGTTTTGCGCGGCAATCCCCTCGGCGACCCCTTTGTGCGCCGCGTGCCGGTTTATCTGCCGCCCGGCTATGAAAGCGGCAGGACGCGCTATCCGGCGGTGTACGTCCTCACCGGCTTTACCGGGCGCGGCACGATGCTGCTCAACGACTCGGCGTGGGGCGAGACGATCGCCGAACGGATGGACCGGCTGATCGCCGGGGGCACCGTCCGCCCGATGCTGCTCGTGCTGCCGGATTGCCTCACGCGCATCGGCGGGAGCCAGTACCTCAACTCATCCGCGGTCGGAAATTATGAGGACCACGTCGTGAAAGAATTGGTCCCGTACATCGATAAAAAGTATAGGACGATCGCCGACCGCGACCACCGCGCCGTCGTCGGCAAGAGTTCCGGCGGCTATGGCAGCGTCATCCTCGCGATGCGGCATCCCGACGTCTTTGGCTTGATGGCGTCGCACAGCGGCGATATGTATTTCGAGCACTGTTACAAGCCGGATATTATTCAAGCGATTGGCGCGCTGTCCAAGATGGGCGGCTTGGACAAATTCTGGGGCGACATTCCGACGATCCATCCCAAGGACAAGAATTTTCAGACGTTGATCAACGTCGTCGCGATGTCCGCCTGCTACTCGCCCAACCCGAACGCGCCGCACGGCTTTGATCTGCCGTTCGACCTCGAGACGGGCGAACTGCGCGAGGACGTATGGGCGCGCTGGCTGGAGTGGGACCCGGTTTACCTGGTCGACCAACGTCTCGCCGCGCTCAAGTCGCTCAAGTTGATCTATCTGGACGCGGGCTTGCGGGATGAATTCAACCTGCAGTACGGCGCGCGCATCTTTTGCAAGCGGCTCAAGGAACGCGGCATTCCTTACGTCCACGAAGAATTTGACGACGGGCATTTCGATATCCAATACCGGTATGACGTTTCCTTCAAGGCGATTTCGGACCGCATGGGGTGATTGGTGATTGGGTGATTAGGTGAATGGGGGTGTGGCGATGTGTCATTGCGAGCCCGCGAAAACCGCGGGCTCGCAATGACAAGCCAGTGGGGCTTGCGTGGACGAGATCCTTCGATTCGCCCCTTCGGGGGCCGCAATGACAATTCAGATTTCGGAAGTCTAGCCGACCTATTTATGCACATCCGCAGTAATTTGTTGGTAACGGTATACACGATTGCGCTCGGACTGGCGGGCCTCGGGTTTCTGATTGCTGTCACGGACCCTTCCGCGCTGACCGGCAGGCTGGTCCCGCTCGTGTTTTTTGCCGCGCTCTCTTTCATCTTAAAGCGCGCGGGTTTTCACGCCGCGCCGCAGGTCACCCACAGTCTCGTCGGCATTATCGACCTCGCCGCCGTCCTCATCTTCGGTCCGGTCCTGGGGGCGTGGGTGGCGGCATCCAGCGGATTCGTCTACCTGTTTCTCAACGCCTGGCGGCGCGATAACCACACCCTCTACAGCCTGTTCGGGATGCCGGTCTTTAACGCGGGCCTGAAGGTCGGCATGGCGTTCGCGGCTTATCAAGTCTACGGCATGCTCGGCGGCCAGCCGGCGCCGCGCGCGCTCACCCTCGAAACGGTGCCCGCCTTTCTCGCCGCCGTCATCGTCTGGTTCCTCATCGACCACACCGGCTGGGCGATCCTGGAATATCTGCGCGGGGGCACCACCGGGCTCGTCGAGTTTCTCCGGTCGGTCCTGTACTATTCGCTGTTGATCGAATTGCTGCCGCTGCCGTTCGCCATCGTCGTCGCCATCGTGTACGATACGTTGGACCGCTGGACCCTGTTGATCATGGCGGCGGGCTTGATCGCCACCGCGACGATCGTCCAGCGGTTCGCCGATGCGACGGCGCACCTGCAGCACCGCCGCAGTGACCTCATGGTGCTGAACGAGTTCGGGCAGGCGCTCTCGCAAGCTGCTTTCGATTCCGACAAGATCACGGACCTGCTGTGCGCCCACGCGCAGCGCCTGGCGCCCGCGGACCTGTGCCGTATCGAATTGCTCCAGGGCGACCACTCGTCCGCCGCCGGCGTGCTCCTCGCCATGGAAGCGACGGCGCAAGGGTCGCGGCGGTTGAATCAGCCCGCGCCCTCTTCGCCGCTCGCCGAATACTTTGCGACCCGCCGCGATCCGATTCGCGCCGTCGACCTGTCCAAGTCGAACGTCGACCCGCTCCTCGGGACCGGTCCCGCCATCGCCGCCGGCGAGAACATCCGGGTGGGCGACCGCGCGCCGCGCAGCGCACTGCACGTCCCCCTGTTGTCCGGCGAGGAGTTGATCGGGGTCGTCTCGCTGTACGCGCACAAGGCGCGCGCTTTTTCGGCGACCCAGGCGCGTAATGTCGCGTCGATGGGCGGGCAGGCGGCGGTCGCCATTCAGAACGCGCGCCTCTACTCGGTCGAGCAGAAACGCGCCACGCAGTTAGCCATCGTCAGCGAGGTCAGCCGCCAGGTCGCCTCGGTGCTCGACATCGACGAACTGTTGCAGCAGGTGGTCCACCGCATCCGCGAGCGGTTCGGCTATGCCAAGGTCCATCTCTTTACGGTGGATACGGATGCGGGGTATGCCATCTTTCGCGCCAGCACCGACCCGCACAGCGCGGCGTGGCGCGACAAGGGCTGGCGACTGCGCCTGGGGCTCGAAGGGATTGCGGGCTGGGTGGCGGCGATGGGCGAGCCGCTCGTCGTGGACGACGTGCGCAAAGAGCCGCGGTTCATCCTCGATCCCGACGAGACCACGACGGATTCCCGGTCCGAAGTGGCGGTGCCGTTGATCGTCGGCAAGGAGACGGTCGGCGTGCTCGACGTGCAGAGCGCGGAGGTCGGTGAATTCAGCCAGGATGACGTGTTCATCCTGCGGACGCTCGCGGCGCAGGTGGCGATCGCGATCGAGGACGCGCGCCTGTTCAACTCGCAGAGAGAGGAAGCGTGGTACCTGAACGTGATGCTCCAGGTGGCGGAGAACCTCTCGCAGACGACCAACCTCGACGAAGCGCTCGAGACGGTCGTGCGCATCACGCCGCTTCTGGTCGGCGTCGCCCGGTGCGCCATCCTGCTGTACGAGTCCTCCACCGCGACCTTTATCCCCGCAAAGGTCTACGGTCTGACCGACGAGCAAGAGGAAGCGCTGCGCGAGATGCGCTTTCGCGCCGACGATCACCACGCCCTGGACAAGATCCGGCAGGATCTGGCTCCCCTCATCGTGCAGGACCCGTTGGCGAACGACCTGATCCGCCCCGAGATCCGGGACATGTTTGGCATCCGCGCGATGCTGCTCGCGCCGTTGACGACCCGCGGCGAGCTGGTGGGCGCGATGATGGTGGACCAGGGGACGCGCGCCCGCGAGTTCACGCAGCACGAGATCGATGTGGCGATGGGGATTGCCAACCAGGCGGCGGTGGCGATCGAGAGCACGCGGTTGGCGACCGAGGCGGAAGGCAAAAAGCGCTTTGAGTATGAACTGGGACTGGCGCGGCAGATCCAGGAGAGTTTTTTGCCCGAAGCGTGCCCCGTCCTTCCGGATTACGACATCTGCTCCCGGTGGCAGACCGCCCGCGAAGTGGGGGGCGATTTCTACGATTTCATCCCGCTGACCGGTGGGCGCTGGGGCATTGTGGTGGCGGACGTGTCGGACAAGGGGATGGCGGCGGCGCTCTTTATGGTGCTGGCGCGCACGATCATTCGCACGATGGTGATCGGCAAGGCGACCCCGCACGAAGCCATCGACCGCTCGAACGACGTGATCCTGACCGACGCCCATTCCGAAATGTTCGTGACGGTCTTTCTCGCCGAGTTGGACCCGGCGAGCGGGACCGTCACCTACGTCAATGCGGGTCACAACCCGCCCTTGTTGTACTGCTGGGCGACGGGGCAGGTGTCGACGCTGAAAGAGCACGGGATCGCGCTGGGCGTCATACCCAATATCTCGATCGAGGAGCACCAGGCGACGCTGGCGGAGGGGGATCTCCTGCTGATGTACACGGACGGGATTACCGAGGCGATGAACGCGGAGGATGAGGAATTTGGCGCCGAGCGGCTCGCCGACATCGTCGCCGCCAACGGTCACCGGGGCGCCGAGATCGTGGTGGAAGAAATCGTCCGCGCCGTCAAAGAGTTTACGGGGGGCGGTCCCAACTCGGATGACCTGACGATCGTCAGCATCAAGCGGAAGGTGAAAGAGGCGCGATCGCCGTAACGACGAGCAGTGCGCCCGGTTTCTTGCGGGGGACCGGCGCTCTAGTCGTTATCGACGCGAAAGATTTCGCGCAGGTGGTCCTTCATATGCTCCGCATAGTCCTCGATCAGATACTCGAGGGTGACGGGTTGGTCCGCGCTCACCTTCCGCCAGCCGATCTGGTCCAGATTGTGCCGCGCCCGCGGCCGGGTGAGGACCTCGCGCGGGATGAACGAGATGACGTGGATCAAGTGCAGGTTCAGGCGCTTCCATAATTGCACCAGTTGGCGCCACGCTTCCTCGTTATAGTGCTCCACCTTGACCCAATCCTCCTGCGCATAGCCCGGAAAGACCAGGTCGTCGGAGAATTGCGCCCGGATAAAGCGCCCGTGATTGTTGGACGCGGAATCGATCAGGTGCCCGAGGATTTCCTTGCGCGTCCATTCGCCCTTTCCCCGGGACGCTTCGACGTCCCATTCGGAAATCGCGAGCAGCCGCCGTTCGTACTCGTCGACCGCCTCCTTCAGCGATGCCAGTACCTGATCGATATCCAAGGATCACTCCTTTCGCTGATCATCGGTGCCGCGTACCAATCGCGCGACGGTCGTGCTCAGATACGGTTTCCCCGCATAGACCTCGCGCACCGCGGTGATCACTTCTTCAAACCCATCCAACTTGGAAACAAAACCCTTGACGCCCCGGTCCAGCGCCTCGTGGACGGTGGCCCGGGAATCCAAACCGGTGAGAATGACGACGCGCGGCGCCGCACTCGCGGCTTGGATCCGGCGCGCCGCCTCGATCCCGTCGCAGCCGGGCATGGCGATATCCATCAACACGACATCGGGAGCCAGTTCCTTCGCCAACCGGATGGCCGACTGACCATCATTCGCCTCGGCGACGATCTCGATATCCGCGGCGCTTGCCAGGATCGCCCGGAACCCCTTCCGCACGATCTTGTGATCATCCGCCAAAAGGACTCTGATCATTCCAATCCTCCCGCCGGACCTTACTGCAATCCGGCCAGGTCGTCGAACACCGGCGCAAACCACTCCACCGTCTGCGCCAACCCCTGGCGCATGACGTGCCGCATGTGCGGGTGCGCGTTGGGCGCGCAGCGCAGCGAGAACAGGTGATGCCACTCGCGCAGGTTGGCGGTGACGACGATCTCTGCTTTCAGGTCGTTGGGCAGGACCCCGCGCGCGATCTGGGGCGAAACGCCGCGCCGGATGAGTTCCAGGTACGCCGCCTCCGCGGCGCGGACGCCCTCCTCCCACACCGCGCGCTCCTCGCCCGACAGTTCCGGCGGAGCGACCACGGTGATCTCCCCGCCGAATTTGCCCTGGTGATAGTTGCAATAGCGCGTGCTCTCTTGCGAAAAGGACGCCAGCCGGTGCCGCACCAGTTCGTGCGTCACGCCGCGGTTCGTCACGACGTGCGCCGTCATCACGGCATGCTCGATCACGGACCAGTGACCGCGCTGCATCAGCATCCGGATAAAGCGGACGTAACTATCGCCCGTCATGCGGTCCTCGGATTTATAACACACCCGCCCGGCGCGCTCCACCCGCTGCAGTGATTCGAGCGCCTGCTCCCTGGAAGCCGGGGAGAGGATCGTAAACGAAGGTTCGACGACGAGCATGCCATTCTCCTGTTCAGCGCATGATGAGCCACGTTCCGAGCAATAGGACGGCGATCCCGGCGAGGCGCCCCGGGTCGAGCAGGCGCACCGTCGCGCCCAACAGACCGAAATGGTCCAGTAACGCCGCCGTCACGAGCTGGGCGACGACGACGAGGGTGACGGTCGTCGCCACGCCGATGCGCGGGATGGTGTAACTGACCGCGCTCAGGATGACGAGCCCCAGCGACCCCGCGCCCAGCGCGTACCAGGGGACGTCGCGCCACGCGCCGAGGTTGCCGCCGCGCGCCAGCAGGAGGGGCACGCCGGTGAGAAGTGCGCCGCCCAGGTGGACGATAAAGATGCTTTCGAGGGTGCCCAGGCGTCCGCTCATGAGACTGGCGAGCGGACCTTGCAGTCCGACCGCGATGCCGCCCGCCAGACCGACGGCGAGCACGATAGCCAGATTCTCCAACGTCATCGCTCCCTAGTGCGAGAGTGCGGTAGTGCAATAGTTGCGTACTTGGTAGTGACGAATTTATTCGTCAAGGCAACGATTGAAATCGTTACTACCCGTAATGACGAATTCATTCGTCCGGCTCCTTCAGTATACCACGATTGGGGCAAAAGAATTCAATGGGGACGCGCAAATCTCGGGAGGTACCGGAAGGTGGTTTCAGGCAATG
>JBLMXX010000170.1:0-5486 GCA_050257995.1 Acidobacteriota bacterium
AGGAATTCATATTCCCGCCCAAGCCGTCGATGCGTCTCGTCGTGGATACGATGGAGTTTGGCACGCGGGAAATGCCGCTCTGGAATACGATCTCGATTTCCGGCTATCACATCCGGGAAGCCGGTTCTACGGCAGCGCAGGAGCTGGCCTTTACACTTGCCGACGGAATGGAATACGTCCGCTGGGGCGTCGCGCGCGGTATGGCTGTAGACGACTTTGCGCCGCGCCTCTCCTTCTTTTTCAACGCGCATAACGATTTCTTCGAAGAGATTGCCAAGTACCGCGCCGCGCGCCGGATCTGGGCGCGATGGATGCGCGAGGAAATCGGCGCCAAGAATCCGCGTTCGTGGCTCATGCGCTTTCACACTCAGACAGCGGGTGTTTCCCTTACGGCGCAGCAACCGATGAACAATGTGGCGCGTGTCGCCATCCAGGCGCTCGCGGCCGTACTGGGCGGCACCCAGTCCCTGCACACCAACTCGCTCGACGAAGCGTGGGCCCTGCCGAGCGAAAGCGCGGCGACGATTGCCCTGCGTACCCAGCAAATTATCGCGAACGAGTCGGGGGTTACGAACACGATCGACCCGTTGGGGGGATCCTATTTCGTCGAGGCGTTCACGAACCGGATGGAGCGGGAAGCGAACGCCTACTTTGAGAGAATTGGAAGACTCGGCGGAGTCTTGCCTTCCATCGAGAATGGCTTTTTCCAACGGGAGATTGCCGAGAGCGCCGCCCGTTACCAGGCCGAGATCGAAAAGCAAGAGCGTATCATCGTGGGAGTGAATGACTACGTTGTGGAAGAAGACCTCAAGGTCCCACTCCTGCGGGTGGACGAAGCCGGAGCGCGGCACCAGGTCGAGCGTCTGAACCGCATCCGGCGGGAGCGGGATGCTACCAAGGTTGCATCTACCCTGGACGCGATCCGCGACGCGGCCAGGAATGAGAAGGCGAACTTGATGCCGCTCTTTATCGATGCGGTGAATGCGTATGCTACATTGGGTGAAATTATGGACGTCTTGCGGAGAGTTTGGGGTGAGTATAAAGAACCTGTTATCGTGTAAAGACCATCCCGGCGGATAGACCGGCAGATCCGCATAGCGTGCTCCGACTATGGAAATATGCAAAGGACGAGAAAAGCGATGGAGGCGTCTACGTCATGTATCCTTCCCTGCAGATTCCCCAGAGTGAATACGAGTCCCGCGCAACGCGCTTGATCGAGTATGTAAGAAGCCAGGCGCTGAGCGGCATTGTCCTGTTCGACAACTTTCACATTCTGTATTTCACCGGCTTTAATTTCATCCCCACCGAGCGCCCGATTGCATTTGCCATGACCGCGAGTAGCGAACGCGTCCTTTTCGTTCCGCGGTTGGAGGTGGAGCATGCGCAGGGTGAAGCGCGCGTACAGCGCGTGGATTCCTATCCCGAATACCCGGGTAGCCCACACCCAATGGAGCAGTTCGCCGACCTTCTCCGTCGCCTCAAATTGACTGGAAAAATCGCAGTGGACAATGACGGGTATCCCTGGATCCTTGGATACCAGGGTCCCACGCTCTCCTCCCTGACCGGCGGCGAGATCGTGAACGTTAATCCCTGGATTGAGCACGCGATGTCCATCAAGAGCACCGCTGAACTGGGGCTCATACGTGAGAGTGTGAAATGGGGTAATCTGGCGCACCGCCTCCTTCAGAAGTATACGCGTGTCGGAGCGAACGAGGTGGAGGTCAGCCAGCGCGCGGGGACAGAAGCAACGCTCGCGATGATCGATACCCTCGGCTCGCTTTATCGCTCGGGAAGCATGTGGTCGGACGGCGCCGAGGCGGGCTATCGCGGGCAAATCGGGCGCAATGCAGCCATCCCTCACTCGCTGACGACGAATGCCACATTCCTCCCCGGCGATGTCTTGGTGACAGGGGCGAATGCGCCTGTGTGGGGCTATAATTCGGAAGTCGAGCGAACGATGGTTGTGGGTGAACCGAGCACCGCTCAAGCCCGCTTTTTCGCCCATATGAAGGCAGCGCAGGAAACGGCTTTTGATGCGCTCAAGCCTGGTGCTAAATGCAGTGACGTAGACCGCGCTGTCCGCGCGTATTTCGAAAAGAATGATTTGATGCCATACTGGCGTCATCATTCAGGGCATGCTATCGGCTTGCGCTATCATGAAGGTCCGTTCCTCGATTCCGGCGACAATACCGTCCTGGAACCCGGAATGGTGTTTACCGTCGAGCCGGGGCTGTACGTGCCCGACCTCGGCGGATTCCGGCACTCGGATACGGTTGTGATATCGGCAAGCGGGATTGACATCCTGACCTACTACCCGCGTGACCTGCCGAGTCTAACGATTCCGGTCTGAACGAGTATTTTGAAGGAACCGGGCAATGAGTCGCAATGATGACGCGATCGAATGGTTGTTAGAGTCGGAAGACCCTTCGGTGCGCTATTGGACGCTGACGGACTTGCTTGGCAAGAGTCCACAGTCTGCCCCCGTAAGGCGGGCATTCGCAGCCATCCCGAACGGACCGCGGGTGCGGGCGCTTTTCGCAGGGCAGGGGGCAGGCAAACGCCGGACAGGTGATTCGTTGGCAATCGAATCCGGAGGGTTTGGCGTGCACCCGTACAAAAAGTGGGACGGGGCGCACTGGCGCTTGGTGTCGCTGGTGGAATTAGGAATACCGGCGAGAGATGTGCAAGCCCACTCGGCGGCAGAGCAGGTGCTTAAATGGCTCACCGGCGAAACACACAAGAGTCGCATCAAGACAATCGACGGGCGGACGCGACGGTGCGCCTCGCAGGAAGGGAATGCACTCGCCGTTTGCAGCCGTCTTGGATTGGCTGCCGATCCGCGCGTGAAATACCTGGCGGAAGCGTTGGTCCGGTGGCAGTGGCCCGACGGCGGCTGGAATTGCGACAAGAATCCTCGGGCAGACCATTCATCCTTTTACGAGAGTCTCGCACCGCTGTGGGGGTTGGTGGAATATGCTCAAGTTACCCAAGAAGAGAGATGCCGTCAAGCCGCGGAGCGCGCGGCCGAGTTCTTTCTCTGCCATCGCCTATTCCGTTCAGACAAAACCGGCCGGGTGATTGACTCGGAGTGGTTGAAGCTGCATTATCCACTTTACTGGCACTATGACATCTTACAGGGACTTGTCATTCTGGGGCGAGCAGGCAAAGCGCGCGATCCACGAATACAAGAGGCGCTTGACAATATCGCTTCCAAGCAATATGCAGACGGGACATGGCATGCGGAAGGGTTTTACTGGAAACCGCAGGGGAAAGCGCGGTCGCAATTCGAGGTTGTGAACTGGGGGCGGATCGGTCCGAATGAGATGATCACGCTGAACGCACTGCGAGTACTGAAGGCAGGAGGGCGGTGGTGAGTCAAAAGCGGTGAGTGGGCAGAGTGTAGTGGACCTTGAACCTGACAGCGGCGATGGTTGATTGAAACCCGCAAGACACTCGGTTATGGCGATGGAGACTCACCTGAAAAGGTCCAGCTTGTAGCAGTCACACAAAAACTTGCCGCACTTGATGCATTCGAGGATGGGGAGCAGCGGCTCTTTCTTCGTAAAGTCCTGCTTGATGGGCGGGTCAAAGTATTCAAAGGCAGTGTTAGGCTCAGCATCATCCACTTCCACTCGGTCCGGCCAGATCCATTTCTCGCCAAGGGGTGGAAGGCATCGACACATACCGACTAACTGACCACATCTTGAGCAAACTAACCATTTGGACACCAAGTGCCTCCTACTGGCATTCGATCCGCCCGGTTGGGGATAAGAATCCAAACCCAATAACGCTATTGTTCTTATAATAAGTGGTCGGGAGCATCCCGGAAAATACAGTCGCTCTCGTCTCTGGTGGCAATCTCCAGAATCTAAAACCGAACGCCTATGGGAGAAACCCCATAGGCGTTCGGTGCTTGTCGGTGAATGACGGCCTATCAACCTACCCATATTGGGCAAGAAACTGCTTCAAGACTTCATTGAATTGTTCCGGTTGCTCCATAGGGGTAGCATGCCGCGAATCAGGGATGACGACCAGTCTCGCATCGGGCATTAGTTTTATGTATGCTTCCTTTAACGCCACAGGCGTATAATCCTGATCAGCGGCGATCACGAGCGTCGGGCACTGGATTGACTTGATCTCGTCTATCACGTTCCAATCTGCCAGCGCCAGCAGGGTGTCGATGTATGCAGTGGGGTCGTTTTCTGCCCAACGGTCGACAAAAGTCTGACGCAGGGTCGCGTGCTCCGGTTTGGGGAACAATCGTGGTCCCAGAACCTCGCCCATCGCGCGCATACCATACTGCTGCACGAGCGCGACGCGCCCCTCGATTTCCTTACGGGCATCGGCAGGGCTCGCGGTCATCGCTGGTCCGCTGTTCACGACGACCAGAGTTTTGACCAGTTCCGGAGCATTCAGGGCGAGTTGGATCGCGACACCTCCACCCAGCGAAATGCCGACGACATGAGCGGGCTGGAGTCCCAATGCTTTTAGCAGAGCCGCTGCGTCCGAAGCGAAGAGTGGGATGCTGTACGGTCCGGCGGGCTTGTCGGACTTGCCTTGGCCGCGCAGGTCAAATGTGATCACCTGATACGACTGTGAGAACTCCAGGACCTGGAATTCCCAATCCCGGGTGCTCGATCCCAGCCCGTGGATAAAGAGCAGTGGCTGACCCTGGCCGTTCATTTCATAGTACAGGTTGATTCCATTGCACGAAATGGTGGGCATAATGTCTTCTCCTTTGTCGTCAGCATGTTAACAAGCAGGCAGGCTATCTAGCACCCATTATATCGCGAATGCATGAGAAGCAAAAATGAAAAGACTCGATAACAACCATGGGATGCCACACGCGTCACAATTTGCATTATAATAATACATTAAAGGATAGGTTTATGGGCGACACGGATTTCAGTTCAAACTATGACCCCTACCAACCCCTAGCCGAGAGACTGGGGTTCTCTGATGTCATTAACAGATTGATTCTCTTGAGCCCTCGTCGGAAAATCGTCCAACTCCTGAAGGGTCAACGTGTCCTCGACGTCTGTTGCGGCACAGGCAACTTGACGGCGATGTTGGCTGCTTCCGGGTGTCAAGCGGTAGGTGTAGATGGTTCGCCCACCATGTTGTCCTATGCTCAGCGCAAGCGCACCCCAGCCGAATTCCAGAGGTTGGACGCAACGCGTCTGCCTTTTAATCGCGAGTTTGACGCTGCCGTCATCAGCATCGCGTTGCATGAGATGCCGCCACACGCTCGCGAAAAGGTTTGGGCATCCATGCGCCGCGCCGTTCGCCCGCGAGGACGGCTGATTGCACTAGATTTCGCGATTCCTCGGACCGCCAGTCTATTGGCGCGCATTGCGCGTTCAATAATGGAGCAAGACGAGCGCAGTTTTGTCACCATTCATCGCGAACATTATGAGAATTTCCAAGAATTCATGCAGAGCGGTGGCCTGCGCGCCTGGATTCAAGAACGTGGCGAGTCAATGGAA
>JBLMXX010000171.1:0-8992 GCA_050257995.1 Acidobacteriota bacterium
GAGGAATACGGGAGAATACAGGTATCCAGTGGTCATGTTGCCTCATTTCGTCGTTTTCGTTTTGCCCGCCACCAAACGCCGACGGGATAACCCACCATCTTGGCGACGTCGCCCGTAACCCGGATGAGCGGGACCCACGCCAGCGCGAGCACACGGTCCCACCCCGGCAGGCGGCTCAACATCGGCAACAGGCGCTTGTAGGGGGTGTAGAACATCGCCGACGCGCCGGCAATCCAGACCGGCACGGCTGCCCATGGGACCCCTAGGGTTAGGATGAGTACCAGGGGCAGTCCGACCAGGTACGTGGCGTAGCGGATCAAATGCCGCTTGAACCACAGGTTGGCCTTGCCGTCGCCGCGTGCGTAACGATAATATTGCTTGAAGAATACGCGCAGGTTTTCACGCGGTCGAAAATACACGCGGGCTTGAGGCGCAAATACAAAACGGCAACCGGCGCGTTTCAGCTCAAGGTCAAATATCAGGTCCTCGCTATAGTCCAGCCATTCCGGATACCCGCGTGCCTGATCCCACGCCGCCTTTTTGAAAGCAATCGACCGGCTGGACGGCAGGAACCGGTCCGGCTGAACATCTTCCACGGCGGGCAGGGTCGTCGCAGCCAGCGCGGTCTCGAACACACCGCACGGGTCGGGCATGAAAAAACCGGAAACCACATCCACCGGACCGGTCTCCAGCGGTGCGACGATCTCTTCCAACCAGCGTGGGTCCAGCCGCACTCCCGCGTCCGTGGAACAGATGATGTCGCCGGAGGCAGCGCGGATGGCGGCATTGCGTCCCTGTGAAATGTTCGCTCCCGGAAGTGAAATGACCGTCAGGGGCAGGCGACGGGAATTCAAGTGCAAAATGTCGAGCGTTTCATCCGTCGAGCCGCCGTCCACGATCACGACCTGGTCGGGTGCGCGAGTTTGCGCGGCGATAGAGTCCAACAACCGGGGGAGCGCCGGGGCGTCGTCTTTTATAGTCACAATAAGAGAGCATTGCACGTTTGTTATTATATATTCACAGAGGGCTTTTACCAAAACCCTAAAAGGTGGTATACTCTTGGTTCGTTGCCATCAATACTATACCCTCGGGGTTTTCTGGAGGTTGGCCGGTGTTTTTGGTCTTTATGCTTTACACCCTCGCAGCTGCCGGCTTGGCGCTGTATGGCTTTAACACCCTTTTTGTCGTATACCTGTACTGGCGCAAACGCCATGTTTCGATCCCTCTGCCGACACTGTCGGATCATCCGCGCGTCACCGTGCAACTACCCACCTTCGACGAACTTTACGTCGTCGAGCGGTTGATCGACGCGGCCGCCGCGCTCCAGTGGCCCCGGGAGCAGTTGGAGATCCAGGTCCTCGACGATTCGGACGACGAAACGACGGCGATCGTGCAGGCGCGCGTGGACCACTATCGCGGGCAGGGACTGGACATCTCGCTGATTCACCGCGTGGACCGGTCCGGCTTTAAGGCGGGCGCGCTCGCGCGAGGATTGGAACGCGCCCACGGCGAGTTTATCGCGATTTTCGACGCAGACTTTGTCCCGCCGCGGGATTTTCTATGTAATACCATACCTTTCCTGACGGCCGATCCACGCCTCGGTCTCGTCCAGACGCGCTGGGCGCATTTGAACGCCGGTTACTCACCCCTCACGCACGCCCAGAGCATCGCACTTGATGGGCACTTTATAGTGGAGCAGACGGCGCGCTCGCGGAACGGGCTGTTTTTCAATTTCAACGGCACCGCCGGGGTGTGGCGGCGCGCCTGCATCGAGCAATGCGGCGGCTGGCACGGCGATACACTAAGCGAAGACCTTGACCTCTCGTATCGTGCGCAACTGCTCGGCTGGAAGTTCATCTTCCTGCCCGATCTCGCATCACCCGCTGAAATCCCGCCCCAGATTCACGCTTTCAAGCGCCAGCAGTATCGCTGGGCAAAGGGCTCGACCCAATGCTTGCTAAAGTTCGGACCCGTGCTAGTGCGCCACACTGACCTCCCGCTCGTTAAACGGATCGAAGGGCTGATGCACCTCTCGGGTTATCTGGTGCACCCATTGATCCTCACCCTCCTGATTACGATCGTCCCAGCCATGACGCTTGGCGTTCATTTTCCAGAGGTTATGGGATATTTCAGTCTCAGCATGCTGGGACCGATCCTGCTCTACGCGCTTTCCCAGCGCGAATTGTACCCGGACTGGGGCAGGCGTTTTGCATACTTTGGCTTTCTTATGCTCCTGGGGACGGGTGTGGCGCTGAATAATACATTGGCGGTTTTGGGCGCGATCACCGGACGGGGGAACAATTTCCGGCGCACTCCAAAGTTTCGCGTGGAAGGTCAAACGGGCTCGTGGGCGGCAAATCGCTATGCCCTCCCATTTACGTGGGATGCCGTGGGAGAACTGGTGCTGGCCTTGTACGCCCTGGTCGGCGTATGGGTGGCATATCGGGAGGGCTTTTACTGGACCATGCCCTTTATGCTCTTGTACTCGGCGTGCTTTGGTTTCACCGGGACCCTGGGACTGTGGCATTCGTTGAGGTCGCGCTTTGCCCCCTGGAGAGCCCGCCTGGGCAAAAATAGCAAAGCGCATTTGCCCGCACCCTCGCCGATGGGAGCCGTCAATCCCTCGCCGCTACAGCGTTCGCACACGCACGCGTCTGCGCCCTTACGTTTGGAGGACTGGCCGGCCCGCAAATAAGCCGGGGACGATTCACGAAACGCACTAGCCGCGCGGTCCCATCGCTCGCGCGATCGCGTCCTTTTCCTCTCCGGTCAGCGTGTAGTTCGACTGCCCTCGGACCACCGGCTTTGCATATACGCGCGATTCCGCACGCGAGTGCAGCCCGCTGAGCACGACGCCGTCGGCGTGATCGTCCAGGATGGCCACCGTAAAACTCTGGTCGCCCCCTTTGTCCTGAAAAGGATTAAAGCGCACGACCCCGATATGCTGGACGTGATAGGGCAAGCGTGCCTCGAGCGAGTTGGAGCGGTCCTGCATCTCCCGGGCCAGTCGCTCCACCCGGTCCATGCGCGCTACATAGTCCATCAACGTGGCTTCCAGGTCAGCGCCGCCCCGTCCCGTCATCAACAGCCGGAACGAGCGCGCCAGGTTCTGGTAACGGTACTCTAGAAACCCAACCCAGGCTGTTACGCCCAACATCAGCAACAACAGGATAATAACCGCGATAATCTCCATAAGCCCCCATGATGAAATGGCGTGCACAAGTGTGAAACCCCTTGGGAGAAAAAGGTCCTGACGTTTCACGGATGCTGGCTTGTGCCCAGCATTGTAACGCGATAGACCGCGAACGTCAAGAACCGGATTCGGCAGCGGAGAGGAGGAGCAACTAGATGGATCGCGACACGATGGTCCTTGTCGCCGCGATGGATCCGGCCTACAAGGTCATTAGCGTATCGTGATGCGACTGCTCATTGCCACCCATAACCGTGGGAAACTGATCGAATATCAGGAATTACTGGCAGGTCTCCCCCTCGCGCTCGCCACCCTGGACGACGTCGGGATCCGCGAGGACGTGGAGGAGACCGGGACCACGTTCGCCGGCAACGCGCGTCTCAAGGCGTTAGTGCATGCGCGCTCAAGTGGTTTGCTGACGTTGGCGGACGACTCGGGGTTGGAGGTGGATGCGCTCGGCGGAGAGCCGGGCATTTATTCCCGGCGCTATGCAGGAGAGGGCGCCTCCGACGACCAGCGGAACAATTTCCTGCTCTACAAGATAAAGGATGTGCCTGCCGAGGCGCGCCGCGCCCGCTTTCGCTGCGCGATCGCCATCGCTTCGCCGGACGGTGAAACCTGGGAAACCGAGGGCACCGTAGACGGCGAACTCCTCTTTGCGCCCCGCGGGACCAACGGGTTCGGTTATGACCCCATCTTTTTCTTCCCCAAGCTCGGTCTCACGATGGCAGAACTTGCCCCGGCAGAGAAAAATAAAATCAGCCACCGGGCAAGGGCGGCTGAAGGAGCCCGAGAAATCCTGGAGAAAATCATTCTACCCAGGGAACGCAAGCCCACTGATAACACGGGCGACGAAGCGTAGGGGGGACCGGTCAGGCATTGGTGGCTTTGCCCGACCGCCGGTTGTCGGGGATGTCTAATCCGACGACCGTCGTCATTTCCGCATAAGTGACATCCACACCGGTTGCATCCGCGCCTGTAAAATCCGCGCCATCGAGCTGCGATTTGGCGAGGTTCGCTCCGCGCAGGATCGCGTTCTGCGCCTTGGCGCCGACCAGAATTGCACCGCGCAAGACCGCGCCCGAGAGGTTTGCGTCTTTCAGTCCCGCGGTTTTCAGGTTAGCGTCGCTCAGGTCGGCGGTCGAGAGGTTGGCGCCGCGCAAGTGGGCGGCATTGAGGCGGGTGCCTTTGAGGCTCGCGCCCGACAGATCCGCCTCCTCCAGGTTTGCCCAGCCGAGATTTGCCTTGTCCAGGTTGGCACCGCGCAGGATTATGCCGCGCAGCATCGCCTCGCGCAGGTCGGCGCCGCGCAAATCCGCGTTGGTAAAGTCGCGCTCGCCGTTCGCGAACCGCTTGAGCAATTCAGACGGGTCCATCACCCGCCATTCTATCATTCCCCCGCGTGCGTGTCAATCAAGAGTGCCCCTGCGTTACCGGATGATGCCCGCCGGCTTTTGCGGAGCGGTTGCCGCCGCATCCGATACGGTGAAATACCAACTATACATGGTTCCGTTGTTCACGAATTGGACCGTATAGCCCCAGCCGGGAGTCAAGGCATCGCGGGGCATGAGAATGACCGCGCTCCGTTCGTGCAAAATACTGCGTCCCAAATCGCGGGCTGTGTCGTCCGGATTATAATAGACGTTCTCGTCAAACCAGCAAGTAGCGAGCCGCTGACCGTCGTGCCATAGTGCAGCGTCTTGCATGCCGGGAGTGACATTGCCGGGACCCAACTGCAAATAGATTGGCATGCCGCCATATCCGGCGCAATGGGTGCCCGGGTCCGGGTATTCGCCGCCGGGATAGTAGGTATACGGGACCGTCTTGTTATTCGCAGGCCACATCACTGGATAAGAAACTCCCGGGAGAGGGCTGCCGCTGCGACCCCGCAGCACGTCGAGGGTCGCCGCCATCTGGATGCCACTCTTCGATTGGCGATAACTGCCAAACCCTGTCTGGGTCAACCGGGAGTCGATCATCTGTATCCCGTGAAAGGGCGCGACGATCCACTGGTCGATCGCCCAACGATCCTTCCGGAATTGGTAATCGCCGGTGAGGATTCCATACGCAAAGGACGCCCAATCGTCATTTTGCACGACGTAAGCCGAATGATTATAGGCATCGGCACTCCAGGCGGCATTCGCGGTAACCTGCGGCAGATTTCCCAACCCGCGTACCGAGTTGAGATACACGAGCCAATCCGGTGGGGGCGGCGTAGGAGGGGGTATTGGAGTGGGCGTTGGAGTGGGTGCCAGGGCAATGACAGGCAAGTAAACCGTACTTCCGGTTCCCGGGGCAGACGATCTGGAGGCTTGGACCGGCTCATCCTCAGAGCCAATGGATAGCAGGGCAAGCATACCGGCGGCGAAGACGCCTGCGACAAAAACCAACTTGAGGATACGTTTCATGGTCGTCTCCTTTACAAGCTTTCAAAGAGCATTCACCAATCAACGGTTCAAGCTGGGCCATGCGTCGCGTCTTTAACGCCGTTTCTTTACTTCGCCCTCTTGTAGGTTACGACCAATCTACCGGTTTGTCAAAAACGTCTCGCGCTCGAAATGGCTTACCGTCTCAATATGATAGGTCTGCGGGAACATATCGACGGGCTGGACACGGACCAGCCGGTAGCCGCCGTCCACAAGCCGCCGCGCATCGCGTGCCAGTGTCGCCGGGTCGCACGAGACGTACGCAAATGCTCTGGGTCCCCGGGCGATGAGAGCGTCGAGCGCGCGACGGTCGATCCCCGCCCGCGGCGGGTCCGCCACCGCCAGGTCAATCTTCGCCTCGAGCCGCGGCAGCACCTCCTCCACCGCGCCGCGATGGAACGTGATGTTGGTGAGATCGACGGCGTTCGCCCGCGCGTCTTCCATCGCGCTCGCGCTGCCTTCGATTCCGATCACGCGCGCCACCCGCGCGGCGAGCAAGAGCCCGAAGGTGCCGACGCCCCCAAACGCGTCCAGCAGGGTCTCTCCCGCGCGCGGGTCGAGGAATTCCTCGACCAGGTCGACGAGCCGTTCCGCCATCGAGGTGTTGACTTGAAAGAACGAGGGCGGTGATACGCGAAACGCGCGCCCGCGCAATTCCTCGTGAATCGCCTCTCTCCCGATCAGGGGGACCGTGCTGCCGTCCGGAGTTTGGTAGATGATCGAGACCGGCTCGTCGACCTCGATCTCGGGAGGTGCATGGTCGCGCCCTTGCAGGACCACCATCTTTTGCCCGGTGCGCGTCCCCGCGCGCAAGACCACTCCCGCGTAACCGGCACCCTCCAACTCAGTCGAGCGGAACATCTCATAAACCAGCGGGTGCTGGATGTAGCACTCTTTGATCGGGACCCGCTCGTGCGATTCCAGCGCGCGAAAGCACAACCGACCGTCCTCATCCAGGTCGAATTGGACGTGATTGCGATACTCCCACGGCTCTGTCATCCCGAGGGTCTCGGCGACCGGGGCATCCGGTATCTTGGCAATGCGCGCAAACTGCTCGCGCACAATGTCCGCCTTGAGTTTCAGCTGTGCCGTGTACGCGATGTGCTGCCACTGGCAGCCGCCGCACCCGCGCCGCCGCTCCTCCGTGCGGACCGGCGCGCCCGGCAGCGGCGTGGACAGGTCGGCGGGTCCAAAGTGCGGGCAGCGCGGGGCGATGCGCACCGGCGAGGGTTGGAGGATCTCTACCACATGTGCGCGCGCATAGCCCTTTTTCTCTTCGACCACCTGCGCCCGGATTTCCTCGCCCGCGATGGCATAAGGGACAAAGACCACGCGGCCCGTCGCATCGCGACCCACCGCCTCGCCCCCCTGCGCCATCGAATCCAGTTTCAGAATAATTTCACGGTCCAAGGTCTTCCTATTCCGTAAGGCGTGAAACGTAAAGCGTAAAGCGTAAAACGTAAAACGGGTTTTTACGGATTACATTTTACGCTTTACTTTATCACATCCATCTTTACATACGGTCGCAGGACATCCGGCACGACGATGCTTCCATCTTTTTGCTGGTAGTTTTCCATGATCGCGATCATCGTGCGCGGCAGCGCCAGCCCCGACCCGTTGAGTGTGTGGACGAATTCGGTCCGCGCGCCTGCCTCACGGCGAAAGCGGATGTTCGACCGGCGCGCCTGAAAATCGCCGACGTTCGAGCACGACGAGACTTCCAGCCATTCATTGCACCCCGGCGCCCACAGTTCGAGGTCGTAGGTCTTGCGCGCCGCAAAGCCAATGTCGCCCGTGCATAGTATTTTCACGCGGTACGGAATTTCCAACCGGCGGCAGATCTCTTCCGCGTTCTCGCGCAGGGTCTCTAGTTCCGCCTCCGAATTCTCCGGCAGGCAGTATTTGTACATCTCGACCTTGTCGAACTGAAAACCGCGCTTGATGCCGCGCACGTCCTTGCCCGCCGACATCGGCTCTTTGCGGAAGCAGGGCGTGTACGCCACATAGTGGAGCGGGAGGGCGCTCGCGTCCAGGATCTCACCCGCGTGCAGCCCGGTCAGCGGCACCTCGGCGGTCGGCACAAACCAGGCGTCGCGCTCGTCGTCGTGAAACAGGTTGTCGCGGAATTTCGGCAACTGCCCCGCGCCGAACACGATCTGCTCTCGCACCATGAACGGCAGGTATTGTTCCCGGTATCCCTGCGCCAGATGCACGTCCAGCATCCACTGAATCACCGCGCGTTGGAGCCGCGCGCCCGCGCCGCCAAGCACGTAAAAGCGCGATCCGGCGAGCCGGGTGCCCCGCTCGAAATCGATGATGCCGAGTGCGGGTCCCAGGTCCCAGTGCGGGATCGGCGCAAAGTCGAAATGGCGCAGCTCGCCGATCGTCCTGAGGACGACATTCTCGCCGTCGTCCTTGCCGAAGGGCACATCCGGGTCCGGGATATTCGGGACCTCGGCGAGGAGCGGGTTCAAGCGTCCTTCCACTTCATTCACCGTCTTGTCCAACACCTCGATATGCGCGTTGATCTCGCGCACCTGCGCCTTGCGCGCTTCGCGGGCGGCATCCTCTTTCATCCGCCCGATCTCCTTCGAGGCGACGTTGCGCTGGTTCCGCAGGGACTCGAGTTCGGCAAGCGCCGTCCGGCGTTCCTCGTCCGCCTCCAGGAGCCGGTCGACCATCGTGACCTCCGCGCCGCGCCTCCGCAAGGCATCGCGCATCACGTCGGGTTTCTCACGGACCAAGTGCAGATCGATCATTTTGCCACCCCTTTCCTATAGAAACAAAAAATCCCCTCTACTAAAGGGCGAGGAGATTCGCGGTACCACCTTATTTGGTGATTCGTCAATTGGGGAATTAGGTGATTAGTGATTCGTCAATTGGTCAATTCGTTTACCAGCTAACCAGTCGACCAATTGACTAATCACCTAATTAACAAATCACAACTCTACGCGATAACGGCGCATCCGGCGGAACTCTTCGTTCGCACTCGGGAGTGGAATTCCACATCGGGGCTCATCGCCTTGCACCCTGACACCGTCCAACCGTGTCCCGGCGACTCTCTGGGAGCGCTCCTCCGTGTACTCGTCTCCGTCTTTGATTTGCGTCTATGGAATTGCGGCGATTCTAGCATTATTGAACTATCCTGTCAACTCCCCGTAATTCCGGACGTCAGAGGATTCGGCTCACCCCTTTACTCTACTATCTGGAATGAGTCGATCACAACGTGGTCCGTTACCCCATTACCGCCATTGTCCACAATCCCCAGTCGCTGCTGCGTGGGCAGGTAATACATTCCCACCTCTAGATGATATTTGCCGGGCGGAAGGTCCGGCACGATTGTCAGGATATGCACATCCGCGACCAATTTGTTCGG
>JBLMXX010000172.1:0-6304 GCA_050257995.1 Acidobacteriota bacterium
GATATTTTGGCGTTGGAGGGGTCCATCACATCTGCATAGCGGACCGGAATGACTTGAATAGCTTGCCCCCCAAGACGCTCTTGAATCTTGGCTACCATGGGCTGTTCATAGCCCAGGTCGAACTTGCCGGCTCCGTGAATGACAACCATCCCTTTCCGGGGTCCCAGGCCGCCCCATATAGACGGTAGGACTATTGGAGCTGTCATTCCTGCCGGTCCGGACGTCGTGGTGAGAGGCATCGCTTCCTCCTTGAAAAATGATCAGGCCCTACCGGGTCGAGCCCTATTCGTAACGGAGCACCTGCCCCACGCGCAAACGGGCGGCTCCCAGCGCCGGGGCAAGGCTGGCAATGACGGCAATGCCAAGCGCAAACAAGAAACTGGCGAGCACCATGACAGGGCTAAAGATATAGTCAATGTGGAACAGGACGGACTGCATCAAGTTGACCAGAAAGAGTCCCAGCGGGTAACCCACCAGTATCCCCAACACCCAGCCGCCAATGCCTAGAGCCAGGCCCTCGGTCATAAAGACCAGTATCAGACTCTGATTGGTCGCACCGATCGCGCGCAGGACTCCGATCTCCCGTCGGCGTTCCAACACATTGAGCGTCAGCGTGTTCAAGACTCCCAGCGCGCCAATCGCTCCGATAATGAGACTCATCACGTACAACGCGAGCGAGAGAATGCGCGATTGCTCTTTGGCACCCCGCACTTCGACATAGGCGGAATCGCTGCCCATCTGGTAACTCTTGAAGCGGGTGGCAAGTTCTCCCAGGCGTCGCTCGACGGACGCGGGATCATGCGCATCAAAGGACAGAGCAAAGAAGATTGCCCAGCCCTGGCGGTCCTGCATTCGCTCGACGACATCTTCCGGCACAAAAACCTTCCCCGCCACCGTGCTCCCCAGAAAAATGCTGTTATCAATAGTGATGCCGACCACTTGAAAATCGCGCCGGTCCCTGTTGATCTCTACGCTGATAGTATCCCCTACGCGCAGGTCCCGTTCCTGCGCCAGGTCGGTCGAGACGACTACCGCATCCGTCTCGCCTACCCGGTACCACCGCCCTGCGACGAGCCGTGGTATGTACAGTGCCGTATCCGCAGGCACTCCCCACAAGCGAGCCCGGTCCGTGCCGACCCATGCATCGCCGAGAGTCCAGACCTCAACCGCCCGGACGCCTTCCGCCGCGCGGAAATTCGCGGCAAAGTTGGACCCAACCCATTGATCGAACCAGGTCCAGGCATCGGCGCGGTAGGTCTCGAACAGCCCGTCGATGGAGGCGTCCACCGATGCACTCGTGCTTTGTGCCGCCAGGCTGGCGGCGACCGCGACGGCGATCACCGCAACCGTGATGATGGATCGCATCTTGCGGCGCGCCAGATTGCGTAGAGACATTGCCGCCAACGGAGGGAGAGCAATCACGCGCTGCAGAGCGCGGTCGCTCCACCCTTGCCCGTAGGTCGAGGTAATCCCGTACGCCTCCAGCGCGTCCTTGACACGAATCGCCGTAGCGGCGAACGACGGCAGCAAGCCCGCCAGGATCGTCACTCCAATCCCGACCAAAGCGCCCAGCGCGAGCGCTTGCGGAGAAACGGAGAGTCCCACGTCGAGGTTCAAAAGTGACCCGATATAGGCAAGCAGGCGCCAACTCGCCACCGCGCCCAGGCCGATGCCAATGACCGTGCCGGCGACGCCGTACATTGCCGCCGCAATGACGTAGATCGTCAGCACCTGCGCGCGCGTCCCGCCGATGGCTTTGAGGGTCCCAATTTCGCCGACTTGCTCTGCTGTCATTGCGGCGAGCGTGTTCGCCACGAGGAAACCACTTGTTCCCAGACCGACAATGGAAAAGACAAAGAGCAGTACAAAAAGCGCGTCCAATTCGCGCTTGCCCATATAGCTTTGCGGATCGCGGATATCCGGCGAGTTGTGCTCGACGCCGCGACGGTCGAGCAGGCGGACGGCCGCCTGCGCGGTCTCGCGCGCGGCTGAAATATCCCGGACCTTGAGCAATGCCTCATTGGCGCCACCGATGCCTAAGAGGCGTTGAACGTCAGGCGCCAACGCGTAGACGGTTGCGAAATTGAGAATCGACGCCGTAGGGTAATTGGGGCTTTGCGCAAAGCCCGCCAGGGCAAGACTCCGCATCGAGCCATCACGCGCGCGGCATAAAATGACATCCCCGACCTGAACCGGGAACAAGTCGCGCACGGAACTCTCGGCGACAAACTCCCCCGCCCTGGGTGCCGGACCGAGCAATTTTATCTGATTGATGCGAGCATCGTTAAAGCTCTGCAAGCCGTAAAGATAAACGTCACGATATTCACCATTCCATTTACAGCGAGTAAAATAATTGTTGCGCAGTTCCGCCGCAGCAACATTGTTCAGTTCCGCGAGGGCGCGCTCTGTCGCCGGCGGTGCATCCCAAACCCAAAACGTAATATCCGCCTGGGAGGCGTTATGATACGCCACGCTTTGCGCCACGGTCAGGTTCTGCGCCGTCGAAACGATGGCGACGATACCGGCGACCCCGATCGCGATGGCGCCGAGGGTGAGGAGTGACCGGACTCGCCGTTTGGTCAGGTCGCGATACGCTTTCAAAAACAGGGCAAACATTGGGATTATTCTAGCATCGAGTCGAGCATTTGCCAAATGGCTTCCTAAAGAACGACGCCGCTGCTCTCGTTAGGAGAGCAGCGGCGTCATGGTCCGACATCAGACTACTTGAGCAGAGAATCAAACGTGCGGGAAAATTCGTCGAATTGCAGCGTGCGCAGCTGCATTTGGCGACCATTCAAAAAGTAGGTCGGTGTCCCCTGAACTCCCTGGCGAGTCGCCTCAGCCATGTCCGCCTGGACGACGGACGCGGTCTTGTCGCCGTCGAGACACTGGTTGAAATCAGCCGTAGCAAGCTGCAAATCCGCCGCGTACTGTTTCAACTTGGCTTTGGTGAATGTACCAACGTTCTCGCCTGTCCATACGGAGAACAGCTTGTCGTGATATTCCCAGAACTTGCCCTGGAGATTGGCGCATTCAGCCGCCTGCGCTGCCCAGTTCGATTCTCCGATACGGCCCTGATCGACGACCGGGTAGAACTTGTAAGTGAACTTGACCTTGCCTGACTTGATGTACGACTCTTCGATTCGACGCTCCGCGCCGACTGCAAAATCTCTGCAGTACGGTCACTGGAAATCAGAGAATTCTACCAGCGATAGCGGTGCATTAGGATCGCCTTCAGTCCGGCCGGAGCGAATGATGCCTGCCGACGACACGGTGGTCGGGAGCGCCGCCGCCGGCTGTGATTTGGCAATAAAGTCCGCTCCGATGGCAACCACCACCAGCACGATTACGGCGGCCGCCGCGACCAAAATCCAGGAAGGCAATCCCGCCTGTTTTTTCTTCTCGGGCGCAACACGACGGGGTGACATTTCAATTTCCTTTGGATCGGATTTGATTCCATTATCCAGAAAATGAAGACAAATGTCAAACTCCGGGCGAGATGGTTCGGTAGGCCCGGCTTATTGTGGTATAATTGGCAAGCGTTTGAAACTACCGGACGATGGGGTCTCGTTTTATGTTAGTAAGCCTGACGATCAATAATGAACTGACCCTCTGGGAGGTTGCCGCCGACGAGACACTCTTGCGAGCACTCCGGCGCAACGGCTATTTCGGCGTCAAGCACGGCTGTGAGAATGGTGAGTGCGGCGCGTGCACGGTGCTCCTCGACGACAAGCCGGTCGCGAGCTGTGTGATGCTTGCAGCCCAAGCAAACGGCAAGCGCATTACGACGATTGAATCGTTAGGGCAAGCAGCCGAACAAGGGTGGAAACACACAGACGGCTTGCACCCCATCCAGCAGGCGTTTATCGAGCTCGGCGCACTGCAGTGCGGGTATTGCACACCCGCGATGATCCTTGCCGCCAAGGCTCTCCTCGATCAGACCGTTACCCCTACGGAGGCTCAAGTGCGCGATGCATTGAGCGGGGTATTATGTCGCTGCACGGGATATGTGAAACCGGTACACGCCGTGCTGCTGGCGGCAGAGAGGATACGGCATTCTCAATTTCCGACCGCGAGTGAAGGCATCCCCATTTCCCTGCAAGCCCTCATACCGCCGGAGCCGCCGCCAGCCGACTTTCCGACCGGTGAATCACTCCAGCCCCTGGCTACCCAATCACCCACCCTGGTTGTCGCGCCGGCGGTACCCGAGACGCGTGTTGTCGGCAAGCCCGAGAAAAAAGTAGACGCGGCAAAGCTGGTGCAGGGCAAGCCCGCCTTTACCGACGACGTCGATTTGCGCGGGATGCTTTATGCCAAGGTGCTGTGGTCCCCGGTCGCTCATGCGTACATCAAGCACATTGACGCATCGCGTGCCCGCGCTCTGGAAGGCGTTCACGCCGTCCTGACCCACAAAGACATCCCGCGCGTGGTCTATTCGACCGCGGGCCAGTCGGACCCCATACCCGGTCCGCAAGATTCGTTTTCCCTTGACAACAAGGTCCGCTTTGCCGGCGACCGCGTCGCATTTGTCGCGGCAGAGTCGGAGGAAATTGCCGAGCGCGCCCTGGAATTAATAGACGTCGAGTACGAGGAATTGCCGGCGATTATCGACATGCGGGAAGCGATGAAAGCGGGCGCGCCGCGCATCCACGATGAACCCGAGTATGTCAATTTCGCCGCATCCGACCCGTCGAAAAACATCGCCGCCAAGATCGAGATCGAAATCGGAAACGTCGAGGAGGGATTCAAGCAAGCCGACCAAATCTTTGAAGCCGAGTATACGGTGCCCAAGGTCCAGCAGGCGAGCATCGAGCCGCACGCGGTCGTCACCTACTGGGACGAGGATGATCGCCTGGTGATCCGTACCTCGACACAGGTGCCGTTCCACGCGCGCCGCATTCTCGCACCGGTCCTCGGTTTAGCCCCCAAACGGATCCGCGTGATCAAGCCGCGCATCGGCGGCGGCTTTGGTGGCAAACAAGAGGTGCTCGTCGAAGATGTCGCCGCGCACCTGACCATCGCAACAGGACGACCGGTCCGGTTCGAATACACACGCGAAGAGGAATTCATCGCCGCGCGCTCTCGCCACCCGATGCGGGTGCGCGTCAAGACCGGTGTCAAGAACGACGGCACTATCGTCGCGAACGAGATGTATGCACTGAGTGATACCGGCGCCTATGGCTGCCATGCGCTGACCGTGACCGGCAACACGGGGCAAAAGTGCATGGGGTTGTATAATGCGCCCAACATCAAGTTCCACGCTCACGTGGTTTATACCAACACGCCACCCTCCGGCGCGTACCGCGGCTACGGCGTGCCGCAGGGTTTTTTCCCGCTCGAAGTCCACATGGAAAAGATCGCGCGTGCCCTCCATCTCGACCCGCTTGAATTCCGCCTTAAGAACGCCGTCAAGGCGGGGGACGAACTGCCGACGTCCAAAGCCTGGAGCGAAGGGCGCGAGCCACACCCGGAGATTATTGAGACTTGCGGGCTGCCACAGTGCGTCGAGCAAGGCGCGGCGGCGATCGGATGGCGGGATAAATTTGGCAACGCGGCATGGCACACTGTGGCCGGCAAGCCGCACGCCCGGCGCGGCATTGGCGTCGCCTGCGTGATGCAGGGCACAGCAATTCCATACCTGGATATGGGGGGCGCGTCCATCAAGATCAACGACGATGGCTCTTTCAATCTGCTCGTCGGTGCCACGGACCTGGGGACGGGTTCGGACACGGTGCTCGCCCAACTGGCAGCAGAGATCCTCGGCTGTCCCGTGGACGACATTCTTGTTTACTCGAGCGACACCGATTTCACGCCGTTCGACAAAGGCGCGTATGCGTCTTCGACCACATATATTTCAGGAGGAGCCGTCGTCAGGGCGGCAGAGCAGGTGGCGGAGCAGATCCGCGTGGTCGCCGCACGAATGCTGAGCAGCGACGCCCCGTCAACCGTCGACAGCCGGCAGATGATACTGCGCGATAAAAATGTGATCGCACCGGATGGGCGTTTTGTGACGCTGGAGCAGGTGGCGCTCGAATCCCTGCACCACAAAGACCAGTTCCAGATCATGGCGGTAGCATCGTATGTGTCCCCCAAGTCGCCGCCCCCCTTTGCCGCCCAGTATGCCCAGGTGCTGGTAGACACGGAAACCGGGCAGGTCACCGTCGAGAAACTCGTGATGGCAGTGGACAGCGGCGTGATCGTGAATCCGGCGACGGCGTCGGGGCAAATCGAAGGCGGAATGACGCAGGCGCTCGGATACGCGGTGTGCGAAGAGATGCTGTACGATACACAGGGGGACTCTATT
>JBLMXX010000173.1:0-2719 GCA_050257995.1 Acidobacteriota bacterium
GAATCGTTGCCTAATAACGAAGCAAGTTAACGGGCAACGAGGAGCACGATACTGTTCCCGGATGCTGAGGGTTTTCCAGGCCGAACCAGACGGCGGCGGTTTGCGATGTTTTCACTCTCTGGGTTGGCGATGTAATCCGTATCTGCGGACACACCACCGATTCCGCAAGAAGGTCGAGTCTCTCGAGGTAGAGATGCGCTGTGCACCTCCGTACTTGTAGACCAACGATGGCTGCGATTAAGAATCAACATCAGCAAATTCTTTATTCAGAATTACGTTGATTTCGCCTCGCCAACGGGCGCGTCCGATGTCGGAACCACAAATGGCACTGTATTCTTGGCCTGAATGTATCAAGCGCGTGATGGCGCTTGCGAGAAAGAATTATGAGTCCTTGAAAATTTTTGACGCAGTCGTGCAAGAAATTTAATTCTAAATTTGCATAACGGTCGTGGCTGTACTTGACCTCAGTACGCTTGCCGAAAAGCGCGTCCGCCTCGTCAAAAAACAAAATCGCACTTGAATCTTCCGCCTCATCGAACAGACGACGCAGGGTTTTCTCGGTTTCACCGATGTAATTGCTGACAATCGCGCCTAGGTCGATACGGTATAGTGTCACTTCAATTTGCGCGCCAAGAACTCTGCGGCCAAGATCTTGCCTGTGCCGCTGGGGCCGCTAAAGAGCGCACGTGTGCGTAGGCGTTTTTTTGCTTTTTTCGCAAGTTTGGTCAGAGCCTCTTCCTGGCGTTTGGGTACCGGGCTGATATCGTCCGTTTGTTTGGGGCTAATAAGCAATGCGAGCGCTTGCCTTTGCCCCAGCTTGGTCTTTGGTTGTGTTGTAGCCATCCAAATGTCTTGATGGGGTTTCGACTTCATTTGTCACTTAGCATAAAATGAACGTTGCATCCTTGCGACGCGAGCTGTCCAAAGGCGGGCGTGCGTGTCCGAGCTGCCCAGGGGTTCAGACGTCGACTCGTTCCGCTATCGCCAGTGGGTCACGAGGTTAACTATGAGCAATAAATGGCAGTATCAGATACGGATTTATCTGGGTGATGAGTTTGCGGAAGTGGCACGCCGCGATCCCGACAATCCGGCAATCAAGCCGCTAACGGACATCCTAGCCAAGCACCATGCGACAATGAAATGTCAGTTTGATGCCTTCGCGGACTACGTTGCCGAAGCTGAAAACCGCGGCGCCGAAAATTATCCGCTATATGAGTGGACCAAGGCGACAATTGAGAATCCCGAAAAGAAGGCTAAATACATCAAGTCTTTTACGCTCTATGTCGGCGGCAATGAGGTCTACGCTAAGGAGATAGCAGATTTGCTCGAATTGGACTTAAAGCCCCTGATTGGCGGCCAGTTGATCACGCGAATGTCCAAGCACGATACCAATCCTGCAACCAACCCTCAGCCGCCCGCGCGCTTTCGCAAGTAAGAATCGTCGACCCCCCGGCGCGAATTTCTTAGGCGACCGGCTATCGCCCCGATCACTTATGGCTCGAATTGCCTGTGCTCGACCGCAAGGGGACGATCAAATTTTACATGGAGTATTACAACGCGGTGCGCACGCATCTATCGTTGGGGCAGCGAGGATGATCGCAAAGATTATCAATGATGCACTGGCCAACGGCAAGTTGAAGTCACGAATCAGTCCCATAATGCCGTTAGCCGAGGCGGCCGCCGCCCATCGGTTGCTGGAAGATAGCCAGCGCAGTCTCGTCAAAGCTGAGCGGAAAGATTGTTTTTACATTATAGATCCGATTGGAATGAGGCGGATCCCCTTGAGGAGCTCCCCCGATGACGATCATCGATTCCCAGGTCCACGCTTATGAGGCGAACACTCCAAAGCGACCCTGGCACAGTGTGCTGAACTGGCCCGATCACGTCACGGGCGACGAGATGGGCGGCGATGGACAAGGTCGGCGTCGACGGCGCGATCTTCATCTCCGCCTTTTCCATGTACCGTTACGACGCGAGTTATGCGGTGGAAGTGCAACGAGCCCATCCCAGTCGGTTCGCGATCGTCAAGCCGGTCGACCCAGACGATCCAGCCGTGGGCGATATCATCGCCGACTGGAAGGCGACACCGGGCGCGGTCGGCATCCGCATCATGATGACGAAAGAGGCAAAGCGCGAGCCGAATGACCCGGGCCTCGACCGGATCCTGCGCGCGGCTGTAAAGCACGACTTTCCGGTTAACATATTGTGCTGGGCCAACGTGGATGCGGGCACGGCGTTGATCGACCGCCACCCCGATACGCGCTTCATCATCGACCATCTGGCTATCCTGCAGCCCCGCACCCCACCGGCCCCGCCGCAGCCGTGGGCCGACCTGCCGAAGGTGCTAGACCTTGCCAAGCGCAAGAACGCCGTGATCAAGGTGAGCGGCGCCTGCACGCTGTCACGGGAACCGTATCCATTCCCGGACATCTGGGATCCGCTCGCCCGCGTGTTCGATGCCTGGGGTTTCGACCGCTGTCTGTGGGGCACGGACTGGACACGCGCATACGCCGTCGTCAACTACGAGCAGGCCGTCGAGCCTTTCTTCAAGACTGGCCGCCTGGGCGACAGTGAGCGAGCAATGCTGATGGGCGGGGCATGCGCCAAAGCCTATCGTTGGTCGCCGAAGAAAGGTTAGGTTAGTCACGATCTCCCGCGCAGGAATTCGGCGTTTTCGGGACTTAGTCTTTTCAGAGTCTGCTTCAGCCAAACGTCGGCC
>JBLMXX010000174.1:0-4662 GCA_050257995.1 Acidobacteriota bacterium
ACGCTGATGGGTTATGACTCGACGGCAGAGATGCTCGGGCTGAATATCACGAGGGATTTCTTTGCCGACCCCAAGGACCGCGAGCGGTTCCTGGGCACGATTCAGACGGGCGGTTCCGTCAAGGATTTCGAGGCCATCCTCAAACGCCGGGATGGGACGCCTGTGGTCGTCTTGGCGAACGCGCGCGTCTATTTCGATCAAAATGGGAATAGGAGCGGCATCGAAGGGTTCCTTCGCGATTTCTCCGACCGCAAGCGGATGGAAGTGGACTTGGCCCGTGCGAAAGAAGCCGCCGAGGCGGCGACGCAAGCCAAGAGCGCGTTCCTCGCGACGATGAGCCACGAAATCCGCACGCCGATGAACGCGGTTATCGGCATGACCGGTTTGCTGCTCGAGACGCCGCTTTCGACCGAGCAGCGCGAATTCGCCGAGATCATCCGCACGAGCGGCGATGCGCTGCTGACCATCATCAACGACATCCTCGACTTTTCCAAGATCGAGGCAGGGCGCATGGACCTGGAGAGCCAACCCTTTGTGCTGCGCGAATGCGTCGAGAGCGCGGTCGACCTGCTGGCTTCCAGGGCAGCGGAAAAGGGACTGGACCTGGCTTGCGTGGTCGACCCGCAAGTGCCGCCGGCGATCCTCGGCGACGTGACGCGCCTGCGGCAGATTCTCGTCAACCTCATCGGCAATGCGCTCAAGTTCACGGAGCGGGGCGAGATCGTGGTGAGTGTGGCGTGCGCGGGGGAGAGTGGTCAGTGGTCAGTGGATGGTGGAGAGGGGACAGTGGAGAGTGGACAAGGGACAGTGGATAATAGTGGACAGTGGACAGTGGTCAGTGGAGAGGGGACAGGGGGCGGTCCCACTGGGATGCTGCACGATGACCAACAATCTAATCACTACCCACTGAACACTATCCACTTTTCGGTCCGCGATACGGGCATTGGCATTCCACCCGACCGGATGGACCGGCTGTTTCGCTCTTTCAGCCAGGTGGATGCGTCGACCACGCGGCGGTATGGGGGCACCGGGCTGGGCTTGGCGATCAGCAAGCGATTGTGCGAACTGATGGGCGGGACGATGTGGGTCGAGAGCGAAGGCGTGCCCGGCAGGGGCAGCACATTTCATTTTACCATCCGCGGCGAGGCGACCGAGTCGCCGTCCGCGCACGCTTATCTGGAGGCCGCGCAGCCGCATCTGGAAGGCAAACGCGCGCTAATCGTGGACGACAACCCGACCAATCGCCGCATCCTCTCGCTGCAAATGCACGCCTGGAAGATGCTGCCCAGTGAGACCGGCTCCCCGAACGAAGCGCTGGCGTGGATCGAACGCGGCGATCCGTTCGACATCGCCCTGCTCGACCTGAAGATGCCGGAGATGGATGGACTGACCCTCGCCACGGAGATCCGGCGGCGGCGCGAGGCGAGCCAGTTGCCGCTCGTGATGTTGAGCTCGCTCGGGCACCGGGAAGCCAGGGTGGACACGCCGGACCTGGCGGCGTTTCTGCTCAAGCCGATCAAGGCGTCGCAGCTCTACAACACGCTCGTCGGCATTTTCGGAATCGAGGGAGAGGCAGCGCCAACGGCGACGACGAGTCGACTTGACGCGGAGATGGGGGAGCGGCATCCGCTGCGCATCCTGCTGGCGGAGGACAATGCGATCAACCAGAAATTGGCGCTGTTGGTCCTCGAGCGATTGGGGTACCGGGCGGACGTCGCGGCGAATGGACTGGAAGCGCTGGAATCGCTCCGGCGGCAGCCTTACGATGTGCTCTTGATGGACGTGCAGATGCCGGAGATGGATGGGCTGGAGGCGACGCGCGCCATCGGGCGCGAATTCTCCGGCGAGAGGCGACCGCGCATTGTGGCGATGACGGCAAATGCAATGAAGGAAGATCGCGACGAATGTTTTGCGGCGGGGATGGACGATTTTGTGACCAAGCCCATCCAATTCGCAGAACTGACGGCGGCGTTGAATAAATGCCAGGCGCGCGCGGCCGCAGAGATGAGTGGACCTCTGGCGCCCTCGCCCGAGGTGGAAGTGGGCAAGCCAACGGAGACGCCGGCGGCGAGCCAGGCGGCACCCCCGGTCCTCGATCCGGCGGCGCTCCAAAAGCTGCGCGGCACGTTGGGGAAACAGGCGGATGCCATGCTGCCGAGTCTGATCGAAAATTTCTACAAAGATGCTCCCAAACTGATCGCCGACGCGCACCGGACCCTGGAGCAGAAACAGACCGCGGAATTGCGCCGCGCCGCGCACACGCTCAAATCGACGAGCGCCACTTTCGGCGCGATGGCGCTTGCCGCCGTGGCGCGGGAATTGGAATTCAAGGCACGGGACGGCGCGCTCGAGGGAGCCGGCGAACTCTTGACGCGGATACAGGCGGAGTATGCGCAAGCCAAAGCGGCATTGCAAGCGCTGGGAAAGGAGCGTTGAGATGACCCCCACGGGTACCATCCTGGTCGTGGACGACGATATGCTCAACCGGGTTGTGCTCTCGACGAACCTGGGAGAACAGGGGTATGCCGTCGAGACGGCGGAGAACGGACGGCAGGCGTTGGAGATGCTTGGCAAGCGAGCGTTCGACGTCGTGCTGCTGGACCTGGTGATGCCGGAACTGGACGGTTTCCAGGTGCTGGAGCGAATGAAAAGCGACAGCGTGCAACGCGACATCCCGGTGATCGTCATTTCGGCGTTGGACGAGATGGAGGGCATCCTTCGCTGCATCGAGATGGGCGCGACCGATTATCTGCCCAAGCCGTTCGACGCGGGGCTATTGCGGGCGCGACTGAATGCCTCGCTCGCCAGCAAGCGCCTGCGCGACATCGAACTGGAATACCTCGAGCAGGTGAATCACGTGATCCAAGCCGCCGCCGCCGTGGAGGCGGGAACGTTCGAGTGCGACCGGCTGAATCCGGTTGCCGCGCGCGACGACGCGCTGGGGCAGTTGGCGCGGGTATTTCAGACGATGGCGCGCCAGGTCTATGCGCGTGAGCAGCGGCTGCGACAGCAAGTGCAAGAACTGCGGATCGAGATCGACGAGGCGAAGAAAGCCCGCCAGGTCGCCGAGATCACCGAGACGGAATATTTTCGCGCGCTGCGGGACAAGGCGCAAAGATTGCGGGAGAGGCAAGAAGGAGCCAGGTGAGAGCTGCACCTCAACACGATGGAGGTTGGAGAGCGTTTTGAAAACCCAAACGTTTAACCACAAAGACACCAAGACACAAGGGGAAAAAGTCAGAGGGCTCCCACATTTGTTGTAGTGGACTCCCACAATTATATGAGACGCCCCCCGCCGCAAAGGGGGCGTTTTGTATAATCCGCAATTCATTCATTCCGGCGACGCCGCCGGTTTCAATTTGTGTTATGCTTGGGGCGAGCGATAGTGGAGGCACGCGAACAACAATATTAACGCGGGGACCCATGGCGGGAGAATTCGACGCCGGCGCGCGAGTCTCCCGAAAAGTCTCGCCGCAGTTTGCGGCGAGAGAAAGGAATTTGAAAATGAAAACAGCAGACCCGCAATCAATGACTCTGGTTCGATGGCAACCGTCCTCAAGCACCGTCGCGGCGCTCGTCACCGAGGCAGGCATGATTATCGCCTATGCGATCCTCGGGCAAAACGGCGACAACGTGGGCGTGGCCGCGTTGATCGGCTTGTTGATCGTACCTATCCTCGCCGTCGTCATCCCGGTCTATTGGACGACGATGGTCGAACGGCAAGGTCTTGCCGCATTGGGAATAACCTCGCGGCATTGGCTGCTCTCTCTGCTCCTCGGTCTGGGGCTGTGCCTGGTGGTGATCGCACCGCTCTTGTTTGCCACGCGCATCACCGCCACGCCCGAACGGTGGCTGCCGATGGCGGCGGCCGGTGCGTTTTCCCTGTTCGAACCGCTCTTTATCTTCGGCTGGCTACAGTTGCGCTTTGAAAAGGATTTTGGGGTCCTCCCAGCCATTCTTTTGGCAGCGCTCTGCTTTGCGCTCTATCACATTGGATACCTGCCGCAACAGATGACGAGCCAGTTTTACAGCGCGGCGGCGTTTGCCGTAGTCTTTCGCTTTACGCTCAATCTGCTGGTGACGTGGCCACTGCTGTGGGCGACCACGTCGGCGTCGATCTGCATCGGCTCGAACGTCTGCTTTGCCAACTGGGGGATGGTGAGCGGCTGGGCCATGGCATTCGTCGTCGAGGTGATCGTGATTGCGGTCATGGGGATGCTGCAGCGGCGGCGCGAACTGAGAGCAGCGGTGGCGCACTGAGCGAGGGCGAAGCGTGTCGCGATCACATCAAACGAGAAAAGCGGCTGGGATTCACACGGAACCCGGACGATAGGAAAAGCGCTCAAGGTCGTGTGGGGGCATCTCATAAGCCATCAACTCAGGAATTCATCCGTCACTCGCAGGAACTCGTCCGAGTGTGTAAAGATGAGCGCGTGGTCAGCGCCATCGACGATGACGAGCCGAGAACCAGGGATGCCGTCGTGAAGCATATGCGCGTGGTGGAGCGGTACCGCCTGATCGTTCGAACCGGCGATAATGAGCGTCGGACAGCGGATCTCGACCAGGCGGCGCCGGCTGTCAAACGCCATTGTCTCCCTCCACGCCGACGCCATTAACTTTGGGTCCTGGTTCTCTATCAGGCCGGCGAGCCAGTCGCCGCGC
>JBLMXX010000175.1:0-3230 GCA_050257995.1 Acidobacteriota bacterium
ACTGAACAGCCACACCGCCAGCGCGCCGGGGATTCCGAGATACGGAAGATAATCAGTCTGTCCAAGCAACGCGAGATCGGGCAAATCGCCTTTGATTAAACGTGTGACCAGCACGGAGAGCACGAAAAAGACGACGGGCAAGCCGACCGCGACGAGCCAATAGAACGCACCCACGCGCCATTTGAGCAAGCCGCCGATCAGCTTGCGAATCCCTGCCCCGCCTTCGCCGAACGCCGCGACGACGAACGCCGCGACAAACGGACCGAACGAGGCGAAATAGTGAATGGCGTATGGGAACGGTGCCGGGATCACTCCCTGCACCGACAGAGCGATCGGAATTTCGATGCTCCAAGAAATCGCGTACGCGAGAATAAAATAGACCAACAGGGTGTGTTGCTTGATCCAGTTATTCATATTGCCTCCAATTCGATTCGCACCATCACGCGCTCCTCCGCCGCGCGGGCGCAATCGGCGGCAGAGGGCTTGCCTGTTGAATCGAGCGCGACCTTATAATACTTTGCATACTGCGGTGCGATTCCAAAATAGGCCGCCAGGTTTTCGGCAACCGTGGGTTTATCCACGATCGCTTCACCGCGCGCCTGCAATTCTCTGCCTCCGACCAGCACGCGGACCGGCGCACTGCCTTTGAGGTTTCGCCACCAGGTCCGCCCGCGCTGACTCGTCACCCATAGCGTGTTGCCCGCGCGGACGTAATTGACGGGTGTGGAATACGCTTTGCCGCTTTTGCGACCGGTGACGGTGACGAGCATCGTGGACTGGCTCATCATCCCGTGCATCGGCGACCTCAAGAGCCATGCCATCAAAGAATTGTACCACATGGTGATCCTCCGTTTTATTATTCAGCGCCCATCGCCGGCGCCGGCGCCGTTGCGCGGGTTGTCGATTGCCCGCGCACGCGCAGCAAATCCTTGCCGCCGAGGTCGAACCCAAACGAGAGTTTCAGCGAATCTTTCGCACAGACGGTGATGCAGGTTTGGCACAGACTGCACTCGGTGGCGAGGACACGCTCTCCATTGCGGATGTAATCAGGAATCCGAACATCCATCGGGCACATTTTCACGCACGCGCCGCAATCGTTACATTCCTTCCCCGTGGCGCCAATCTTGAGCAGCGAAAAACGCGTCGTGACCTTGAGCGGCACGCTCACCGGGCAAATGTACTTGCAAAACGCACGGTTGTCTTTGAGCGCGAACGCGAGTGAGATCCCCAACGCATAGTACAACCCATTGCCGGCGATGAACCAGACAACCGCCGTCTGCCCCAACGCGCCGTCACGGAACCCGAAAACGAAAAAGAGCAATAACACGAGCGTGACACTCAGCGCGAAATGCAGATAGCGCAGCCAGCCCCATTTCCCGGGGAGACGACCGCTGGGCCGGGTAAAGGGTAGCAAGTCGAGCACCATCACCGTCCAGCACGCCCAGCCGCACCACAATCGCCCGAACAAGACCGGTCCAAAGATTTTGGCGATCAGATAGTGGATCACCGCCATCTGCACGATGCCTGCCAGCAGTCCAAACAACAGCCCTTCGATCTGCGAGTTCTCTTGTCCGATGAAGATTGCAAAGACGAGGAGGAACGCGCCTACCAGAAACAAAGTCAACCGGCGACCAAGGGGTTTTTTCAATTTCGGTAAGATGCCGTACAGCCCCAATCCAACGCCAAGCGCCGTGCCGATGTAGCCAAACATAAAGAGTGGTCGCAGGTTACCTGATTGGCTCCATCCCAGGATTGCCACGCCCCAGAAAACGAGCATAACGATCATCGGAACGATCAATTTCTTGAGTTTCAGTTCGTTTCTCATTGAGATCCCTCCGAATGCAAGTCTGTCGGCTCGTGGTCGACCGCCCCTCTGTCCGGCGATGCGGGTTCAACCCGAGTCACTGAAACCAAAGCCAAATTCAGGTCACGGATCCTGGCGAGCAAGCCATGCAGCGCCGCCTGATCCGCGATGGGACCGGAGAGGAGCGTTTCGCCGGAATCGGTCTGCGTGATCTCCATCCCGGCGAACCACTCCGACCAGCGGGGGGCGAGGTGTCCTTTGATCCGAATGGTGTATTGTTCTGGCCCGGCGGGTTGCGAAAGGTTGTCCAACGCGTTCTCCCTTGTCTCTCAATCTAGCCGTAATATATCAGTAAACCGCAAGACAAGTCATGTGCCGAAAGATACATTCAGGGTTTATTGTGACTGGAAAAAGAAAACGCCAGCCTCAGATGGATACTGGGAACTGGCGTCGCCTATCATGAGTTGGTGACTAGAACAGGTGTAACTCACGCGCCCGCGCGATGCAACCGGTGCGGCTCTCCACGGTCAACTTGCCATAAATATTATTTAGGTGCCGTTTGACCGTGCCGATCGCGAGCACTAATTCGTCGGCAATCTCCTGGTTGGATTTGCCGGCGGCGAGGAGACGCAAAACCTGCAGTTCGCGCTCGCTGAGCGGATCGAGCAGAGGTTGTGTGCCGGAGGCGCCGCCGAACTCGGAGACAAGTCTGGCAACATACGCGGGCTCGATTCCCCGAGACCCGGCATGGCGCAGCAGTTGCATCATCGGCTCTCCCTCATCGAGAAAAATGCGCAGGTAACCGCCGTCTTTAGCGATTGCCAGTGCTCGTTCCAGCGATTGCAGGGCGGATGGAAGATCGCGCTTGGCTTGGAGCACGAGCGCCTGGAGCACGAGCATCTCGATCATCCCCCCCGCTCGTCCGCTCGCTTGCGCCGGACGAAGCAATCGCTCCAAAAGCGCCAGCGCGGCGTTGTATTCTCCCTCCGCAAGCCGTACGCGTACGATGGCGAGATATTCCCACTCACGCAAATATGAAATACCGTCCTGGGTGTTCAGTCCACTCTCTTCCGCCCATCGAATCGCCGATTCCAGATTTCCCTGCACCAGCCATAGGCGCACGCGCAATGCGGCGACCCAGGCGGGCGCTCTCGGTCCGGGCGGCAGAGTGCGCACGAGTCGCTCTGCCTCGGCTAACGACTCTAGTGCGCCGGTCAGATCGCCTTGCAGATACCGGATTCGGAACAACATCCCGTGGCTGGCGGCTAACATTCCCACGTTTCCCCATTGGCGACAGAGCGTGAGCGCTTGAAGCGTATGCTCAAGCGCCGTTGCCGGATCATTCCACTCGTAAAAAATCATCGCCAGGGCAAAGTAGGCCATTCCAGCCGACGGCAACTTCCGCCCGTCAGCGCGAGTTGCTAAT
>JBLMXX010000176.1:0-6576 GCA_050257995.1 Acidobacteriota bacterium
CGCTTTGGGCGCGTGGACCCTTCGCGTGTGGATGAGTTCCTCCAGTTTCTGGTGGAAGCCGGCCTTGTCCATCACTCGGGCGACAAGTATTTCTGGATGGCGGACCAGTATCCTGCCGACGGAGTCTCTTTGCGGAGCGCCTCTGCCGATACCGTCGTCTTGCAGGTCACGTGGTCTACGGAACGGGGACCAGAAACGCAGAGCATCGGGCAGGTCGATTTGGCGAGCGCCTACTGGATGGTCCACCCGCAGGCGATCTATTTGCACGAGGGGCAGTCGTTCGTGGTAGAGGCGCTGGACCTCGAGCAGAACGTGGCGCATTTACAGCTGGTGGATGCCGATTATTACACTGAGCCGCGCAGCGAGACCACGGTGCGCTTGCTGGACAAATTGGCGCAAGCGCCGGCGAACGGCGCGCGCAAAGCCCACGGCGAAATCGCCGTCACGACCCAGGTGACCGGATTTAAAAAACTGAAATGGTTTACGTACGAAAACCTCGGCGAGGGCGTGGTATCCCTCCCACCGACCGAACTGCATACGACCGGTTACTGGCTGGCTTTGAGCGAAGAGACGGTCCAAGCCCTGCGCGCCCAGGGTCTGTGGACGAATGATCCGAATGATTACGGTCCCAATTTGCAAGCCCAGCGCGAGCGCGCCCGCGCGCGCGACGGATTTCGCTGTCAAATCTGCGGCACTCCAGAGGTCGGACGTCCGCAGCATGACGTGCATCACAAGATTCCATTTCGCGCCTTTCCGTCATACGCGCAAGCGAATGAACTCGATAATCTCGTCACGCTCTGCTCCAACTGC
Organism: Acidobacteriota bacterium; assembly: GCA_050257995.1. Lineage (GTDB taxonomy): Bacteria > Chloroflexota > Anaerolineae > UBA4142 > UBA4142 > JBLMXX01. Next base: position 811 of record JBLMXX010000176.1, read on the forward strand.
CACCACCGGGCGGAAATGGGAGTGAGGCTGAAAAGCGGGCTGGCGGGGCTGGCCTATTCATTAGGTCATATAGCCCCGTTTTTCCTGATGTGTGACGGGCGCGACATTGGTGTCCATTCCGACCCTAAATCTCCGCTGGCGGAGGGGCAGCCGTCGGTCGCCATCTACGACAGCATCCCTGCCGGAATCGGTTTCAGCGAGCGATTGTTCGAGCTGCACGACGAGATGTTGGTGCGCACCCACGAGCTGGTTTCCGGGTGCGAATGTGAGGATGGCTGCCCTTCGTGCGTGGGTCCTGGTGGCGAGAATGGCTACGGCGGCAAACGCGAAACGCGAGCACTGTTGGAAAAGCTCGTGTGAACACTGGATACTGAATACCGAACACTGAACACCGGGCAATGGTTACTCTTTCAGATAAGCTAAAATCACTCGGCGTCAAAGTGGGAGCGCGTGATCTGCCTCCCCCCCAGGCACGCAATCCCTTTGCGATCGAAGAGATTGTGGCAGGGCAACTGCACGCGACCGCGTTCGGTCAAGCCTTTGTCGTCGAGACGGTCTATACGCCCGAATACCGGCACGGTCGCGCTGGGTTGCCCCTCACGGCATCACTCGAGACCATTGCCGACTGGGCACGCGATGCCCGGCTTGCCCGGAGCGGGCCGGGTGGACTGCTTTTCCTCGATACGGAAACGACGGGGTTGGCAGGCGGGACCGGCACGTACGCCTTTCTGATCGGAATCGGTCGCTTTGAGGGCGATGTCTTTCGCCTCGCCCAAATTTTCATGCGCGATCCGATAGAAGAACCGGCCGTCCTGGCCGCGCTGGGTGAGCGGCTTCAATCGCCCGTTGCCCTCGTCACCTTCAACGGCAAGGCATTCGACGTGCCGCTCCTCAATGCGCGTTACATCACCAACGCGCATCCCACGCCGTTTCCATCGCTACCGCATCTCGATTTGCTGCCTTTGGCGCGGCGGTTGTGGCGAGAACGGCTGGAGAGCCGCGCGCTCAGTTCGCTCGAAGTGCACATCCTCGGCGCACAGCGTACTGACGAAGACATTCCGGGCTGGCTCATCCCGCAAATGTACTTTGACTATTTACGCAGCAAGGACGCGCGCCCGCTCAAACGCGTCCTGTACCACAATGCTATGGATGTGCTCGCGATGGCGGCACTGTTGAATCACGTGGCGCAAATGCTCGCCGATCCCATGAGTTTCGCCGTCGAACACGGCTTGGACCTCATCGCCATCGCGAAACTGTTTGAGGACTTGGGGCGGCTCGACGAGGCGGTGCAGTTATACCATCGGGGCTTGGAATCAGAAATCCCGGAGGAGAGCTTTCGCCAGACGATGCAGAGACTGGCGCTCGTACACCGGCGGCGCGGCGAAATGGCGTCGGCGGTTGAGCTGTGGCGCGGGGCGGCCGGTACACGGCAGGTATACGCGTTTGTTGAGCTGGCGAAATATTACGAGCACCAGGTCCGCGATTATGCTGAAGCGGTACGTTGGACCCGCGATGCACTCACCGTCGTTTGTGCGCCCGGCTCGCCCTTGCGTTTGCGCGCCGAGTGGCAGGCAGACCTGGAACACCGGTTGGCGCGGCTGGAGAAGAGGAAAACGCGGAACTCGGAGGCGCCCCGGGCATAGTTATTTGAGCTGGTACCAGAATGCCGTCGAGGAATAGGTGACGGAGAGGTTATTGCCCTTGTTGCCGTGTTGGACTTGTACGCGCAGGTTGTTGCGGAACTCGGGCGCATCGTTCAAGTAGAATCGGTATTGCGACGAGGGTTCTTTGGGCGTGCCGTAATCGAGCAGAGTCAGCCCGGCGAGGCAATAGGTCGTTCGATAACCATCGTAACCGGCATAGACATAGTAATAGCTGGCATTGAAATCATCTTCGATCCCGGTCCCCGGAAGCGCCAGCCGTCCATCCGCCCAGACATCCATATTCGATTCGAGATAGGGAAACCGCCAATTATCGCTGAGCGGACCATTGAGGGCGCGGCGGTCCAATTCCCACGCACTAAAGATGGTGCCCAGGTACTTGCCGCTCCCCTTGACGTCAACCACGCCATAGTCATCCCCTTCGCCTTCCCGTCTCTCCATCCGCCGCGATCCGTAGAAAGCATGCAGCCGCGAGTTTTCCGTTCCCGGTCTGGTTTCAACCAAGGCGAGTTCGACGGTCACCCCCAGTGTTTCCGCCCGGTCATTCCCAATCACAATACGTGCCGTTTGGAAAGGCATGGGGAAATTATTGTAGAAAATCAGCTCGCTCGCCGTAGAGAGGATGCCCATTGGCAGCGAGCGATACGGCAGCAAGCGTTCAGCCGTCCCAAACATCCCGCGCAACGGCGCGACCATGCTCGGTTCATTCTCCCCGTCCCAGAACACCTGCATCCAGACGGAATCCTCCATCCCGTGTGGAATGCGCACCCGCAGGCCACTAATCGTTGCCGGAGTGCTCAAATCCACTTCAGCCGTATTATTGTGTGAGATTGAGAGTGGGTAGGATTTATATTCCGCCGACTGCTGCGCTGCACACGTCTGCCAGGCCTGGGTCGCCCGGTCGAGCGCGGCCTGGTCGTTCGAAGAGACATTCAGCGAAAACGACTGGACCGGGCTGGCGGGGTCTATGCTTTTGCTCAATCCCTCGGAAGCCAGAAACTGTTTTACCTGGACCTGCATCAGGCGAGGTCGCCCGGTCGTCGTCACGCGGATGGAACGCTGGAAGGGGACTGGAACGTACGTAATGTTGCCACCGTCCGCCGAGGCGTAGAAAGCTGAAATGGGAGGCGGGAAAGGACTCTTTCCGACGAACAGATTTTTTACCGTGAAATCTATGCGCGGGACCACTTCGTCGTCAAAATAAAACCGGATGTTTCCCATGGCGGCAAGATTGCCCCAATTGTTCCATTCTTCGTTCTGGGACATGTCCTGGGGATTGTTGATGCTCTGGTGTTGTTGGTACGCAAACCAAATACGCTCAATCGAGCCGGGACCCTGCACCCGCGGCACAATTTCGTATTCACGCGTACCGTCATACCCTTTCACAATGCGATAGTGCTGCAAATTCCCGTGCTCGTCCAGGTATCCATAATTGGTTCCCACGAAATTCCCGTCGTCGACGAAATAATCAAAATAATGCTCCAGTGCCACCCAGTTGCGGCTGGTGAACTGGGTAGTGGTCGTTTGCTCCATGGACGGCAGAGTTGAAAGGTCATAGAGATTCGTGACGCGCTGACCAAAGAAGGAACCCGGCTCGGGTGTAAGGGCGGGCGTCGCCGTGACCGTGGGAGTGAGGAGTGCATTGGTGGGTTCGCGTTCGGGCGTTGCTGCCGAAGCCGTCAGCGGAGTTGGCGAGGAGCGGGCTCGGGTTGGGGTCATTGCGGGGGAGACCGCGACCGATTGCAGCGTTTTGATCGGCGCCGGGAGGGTGGCTTTAACAGGTGGCACGCCGGTGGGGATTGGGATCGGCGCGCACGCGCCGACGAGAAGCATCACAAAAGCCATGCACGCCGTCGGGGCGAGCATCCGTTTCTGATTCGGCATAACGGCTCTCATTTTAGCATACGCCTGCTACCAGGACAAATAGCGTTTTGCGCTTGCCGCTGGGTACAAAACGCGTTATAATGCAACTCACCTTTGAACACACAAGGAGTACACATGAGCAATCGCCTGGAGAATTTGCGCTCTAAACTGGCGGAGCAAAATCTCGATGCCCTGCTCGTCACGGTGCCAGCCAATCTCTTTTACCTTTCGGGTTTTGGGGGAGGCGAATACCTCGACGCGACGATGGTGGTTTCCGCAGACCAGGCTTGGATTTCGACCGATTCTCGCTATTATGAGGACGTCAAATCGCGCGCCCCCCATTTCAGACTCTTTGAGGCGGGGTATGACGGCGCCAAGGTCCTCGGCGAGCTTGGCAATGTCGCCAAACCCAAAATGGTCGGCTTTGAAGCAGCCTACCTCACGGTCGCCACGCTCAAAGAATGGAGCAAGGCCGCGCGCAAGGCCGGATTCAAGTTGAAACCGACCACAGGTCTGGTGGAGGAATTGCGCGCGGTCAAAGAGCCGGAGGAATTATCCCGGATCAGGCGCGCCGTTCGAGTGACGGATGAGGCGTTCGCCCATTTCGTGACCTGCGCCAAGCCGGGCATGACGGAGAAGGAAGGCGCGTGGATCATCGAATCATATATGCGCGAACATGGCGCGGACAAGATTGCATTCGACCTCATCGTGGCTTCGGGACCGAACGGCGCGCTGCCCCACGCGGTCCCCGGCGATCGCCAATTCAAGCGCGGTGAACCCATCGTCGTGGATATTGGCAGCCGGGTCGATAACTATAATTCGGACCTCACCCGCACGATCATTCTGGGCGAAGCCGACGATCAATTCAAAAAGATCTATTCGATCGTGCTCAAAGGTCAGATCGCGGCGGAGAGAAAAATCAGGGCAGGCGTCAAGGGCAAGCGCGCCGACGCCTTTGCGCGTAATGTGATCGGCAAGTCCGAGCACGGCGACACGTTCGGGCATGGATTGGGCCACGGCGTCGGTCTTCAAGTACACGAAGCGCCCCGCGCCAGCCGGCTGTCCAAGGACGTCTACAAACCGAACATGACGCTAACCGTCGAGCCGGGCATTTACCTGCCCGGTTGGGGCGGCGTGCGAATAGAGGACCTGGTTGTGATTCGTGAGAATGACGTGGAAGTCTTGAGTCAATCTCCGAAAGAACTCAAGGAAATGGTCGTAAGGGTCTGATTGCCCCTCTGTCCTTGGCAAGATACGGCACAATATGATTCGTATTCGCTACATCGCGGCGTGTATGGCCTTTTGCTTCGCCGCGATTATTTTTGCAGGATCGGTCTGGATAACCATCGCGCCGCACGAGTTCGACCGGCGGGTAGAATGGGTCCAACTCAAGGTCCAAGCCCTGCTCCCACAGCCGCCGCGGCCCGAATTTGTTCCTACCCCCTTGTCCCTCGCAGAACCCGTCGATACGCCGACCGTGCTGCCCAACCCACCCAAACCGACCTCCGCCGCCACCGGGACGACGACTCCCCGGGCGATATCCCCACGCCCACCGACTTTGGCCTCTGTCGCCCTCCCGCCACGCATGACGCTGTCAGACTTTCATCACGATTATCAACGCTTCAACAACTGCGGACCTGCCACTCTATCCATCCTGCTATCACACCTGGGACGGAGTGAAACCCAATATGACCTGGCGCCTCTCTTGAAAGGCAACAACGACGATCGCAATGTCTCTCCTGACGAAATCGCGGCGCTCGCGCGTTCCTATGGTTTCCGATCTGTCGTGCGAGAAAATGGGAGCATCTCAGAAATGAAGAGTTTCCTGGCGCAAGGAATACCCGTTATGGTTGAGAGTTGGTTCATCCCGCGTCCCAAGGATGCCTCCGGACACTATCGCCTGCTGACCGGCTATGATGACGGAGGCACAGCGCCCACGCGGGGCGTCGGTCTCACAGTGGAATACGTCGATGGTTATCCGCCCACCGAGACCGGATTCTTTGTTGCACAGGACTCGTACAGCGGTCCAAATATCAAGCTGGCTTACCAGGCGTGGGATTTCGACTGGCGCGTGTTCAATCGCACTTTTCTCGTAATTTACAGAGACGCACAGTCCGCCGCCGTCCAGCGCATAATCGGCGACGATGCCGACGATACCGCCATGTTCACGCACGCTTATGATCAAGCCCAGCGCGAAGTGACCGCCAATAATGCCGATGCTTTTGCATGGTTCAACCTCGGC
>JBLMXX010000177.1:0-5171 GCA_050257995.1 Acidobacteriota bacterium
CCGTGTTCCCGACATGGCTCAACCTCCTCGGTTTCATCTTGATCGCGATTGGATACGCCTTCGCCGTTTGGGCTTTGGTGGAGAACCGCTTTTTCTCCAGCATGGTGCGGATTCAGACGGACCGAGGGCATGTGGTATGTGACAGCGGCCCGTACCGGATCGTGCGGCATCCGGGCTATGCCGGAAATATTCTGCCTTTGCCCGGCATTGTGCTGGCCTTGGGCTCGGTGTGGACACTCATTCCGGCAGCCGTGGCGCTGATCATCGTGGTGATCAGGACCACACTGGAAGACCGGACTCTGCAGGAAGAATTGCAAGGGTATCGGGATTATACGCGGCGCGTGCGCTACCGGTTGATTCCGGGGATTTACTGAGGAGGCTAGTCGTTGACGAACAGGACACGGCGAGCCGGACTCGATCAGGTGACCTTGACCCGAGAAAAAGGAGAATCGCCATGAACAAGCAACTGAACGCATCATTCAAGATGGTTACCCTTGTTTCACTCCTGTGGTTCGTCGCAGGGTGCGCAAGTGCAAGTACTCCAACTCCTTCAACCCCGTCCCTGGTAGGAACTTGGGTGGTAACCGTGACTGAGGAAAATGCTCTAGTGAGCGGCGGGCAAAAAGTGGGAATGGGACAGTATGAGGTAACTTTTACCGATAATGGTCGCGTTTCGAATTTCATGGTTGGCGTAGGAGTGGTAGTGGAAGGCGGCTATACTCTAGCGCAGGACAAGATTATCTTCAAAGACGAAAATAGTTCTTGCGTAAAGGCCGGGTTCCCGACGGCCACCTACAAGTGGTCTATTGAGAACGACAATTTGACGCTGACCCCGATTGACGACGGGTGTTACATCCGTCGCAAGAGTGCAGAGATGGGCGCCTGGATAAGGAAAAAAACATTTGGAACGCCCGTCCCGACGAGTGCGCCTATGCTCTGGTAGAAAACACATGGAAGCCTAATCGACGAATTGGAAAGAAGTCAAATACATGGACAGTTCACAATTCGGCCCTCGTGCATGCGAGGGCTTTTCTTGTTTGTGAGGGACTAGTGCTTGGAATTGGACAGAATCGGTTGTATACTTGGTCGTAAGGAGTATGTGATGGAACGGCTGATTCCAATGTTAGTTGTCCTGCCGTTGTTTGTATTTTGGGCGTGGATGTTCTGGGATTTGACGAATAATGACGAGTTGCCGAGTAACGCCAAGTGGTACTGGACGTTGGTATTTGTTTTTCTGAACGTCTTCGCCGCAGTTTTCTATTACTTTGATCAATACAGAAATAGGCATTAGCACGGAGGAACCGTCCAATGATGCTATCAGACAATCGAAAACCCGCGTGGTTCTTTTATCCGGGGTGGGTGGCATTAAGCGTCATCAGCATCCCCATTGGCTGGTCCCTCACCTGGGCAATCGTTTCCCGCATCGTGCAGGTCGTGGGCGGAAGGATTCAGGTGGCAGGACAGAGCCATATCACCGAAGACTTTATCGGCGTATATGTCCTCTTGCCGGTGCTTGGTCTGCTCCTTGGCATTCTGCAATACTTTTTGCTCCGCCGCTATTTGCCGCGGATGGGGTGGTGGATTGCGGCGACGGTTCTAGGGTGGGTAGTGCCTCTGATTCTCCTCTCCTTCCTGTCCTCGGTCGGATTATACCCCGTTCTTGGCGTCGATCCGGTTTGGTCCGGAGCACTGGGCTTGACGCTTCTCCTCGGTGTGCCGGTTGGACTATGCCAGTGGTTCTTGCTTCGCCGACGTATCCACCGCGCCGCCTGGTGGATTCTTGCTAGCATACTTGGATGGGGAGTGGCAGGGCTGATCAGCGGCGAGACCATATCAAGCCAGTTGGATGTGATCGCGGTCGCGCTGCTGCCGCCCACCGCGGCGAGCCTTGCGTGGTGGCTGCTGCTGGACAGGCTGCCGCCGCCGAATCTACAACTAGCGGACTCTTAAACGGTAATTGCTAGTTTTTCACCTGGCGTATACAATTTCATCTTTCATCTCATAATCCCTTGCCAAACGACAATTAGGAACCGTCCTGGCACCCGAATTGTATCTTGTTCAAGACTGGCCTGCTGACGAGATTGCTGGATTGCCCAAGAACGCTAGGAGGAATCATGCGTCATATCAACCTGCAGACTTGGTCGCGACGCGAACACTTTAAAGTGTACAGCTCCTTCGACCATCCACACTTCGGCCTATGCGCGAATGTTGACCTGACCGTGTTCCGTCCTTTTCTCAAGCAACGTGGCATTTCGTTTACAGTGGCCATCGTCTACACGCTCGCTCGAGCGGCAAACGATATCCCGGAGTTCCGGTACCGCATTCGGCCAGAAGACGTAATCGAGCATGAAATTGTGAATCCTTCCACAACGATCTTAACGAAAAAAGATCTGTTCAGCTTCTGTTCATTTGCCTATGTCGCCGACTTTGCATCATTCGCCGCTCATGCCGCGGAACAAATCGCATACGTGCAAGAGCACCCGACAATCGAAAACGTGCCAGGGAAAGATGACGTGCTATACATGACGGCCATCCCTTGGATATCGTTCACCAGCTTCATGCATCCGATGCACTTGGACCCTGCGGATTCTGTGCCCCGGTTTGCGTGGGGAAGGTACTTTGAACAGGGCGAGCGCTTGAAGATGCCGTTGGCAGTCCAAGGACATCATGCACTCATGGATGGCATTCACATAGGAACGTTCTACGAGCAGGTGCAGGGCTACCTGGAGCAGCCCGGGACTTTGTTGGGCGAAGCAAAGACGCGCGACCTAATCACCGGAAACTGACCACCGGTCGCGCCGGTTTTCAAGAGTTCGTGACTAACGATTCCGTATAAGCAGTAGTTAGCTGCCAAAGTTGTTGTAACATTCATATCTACTCCGCACAGTTTCTTTTTGAATATAGAAAAGGAGTAGGTGTAAGGTGAAAGAGAAATTTCTAAAGCAAGCCAAGCGCGAGTACAGCCCCGGGAAACGAATCATGGCGCTGATGACTGAAGGTATATTCTTTTTAGGTATTTTGCCTGGTGCCCTCGTTTATCTCTCTCCGCGACTTGACCACCAAATTGCATTGCCACCCTTTGCATTTGGGGTTATCAGTATAGTACTTGGGTGTGGTTTTGTTGTAGCGGGAATCCTATTTGCATGGTGGGCAATCTACGTTCAATTTACGATCGGTAGAGGAACCCCCGTTCCCGTAATGGCTACCCAGCAGTTGATCATCCAGAAACCTTACAATTATTGTCGCAACCCAATGGCGTTAGGAGCAATTGCCGTTTATTTGGGAGTGGCTATCCTAATAGGTTCAATTTCAGCAGTAGTAATAGTACTAACACTTACAGTTCTTCTTCTCGTATATATCAAGTTTCTTGAAGAGAAAGAAATGGAATTGCGGTTTGGCGAACCCTATCGAAAGTATAGAGAGCAAACCCCTTTTATCATTCCTCGTTTTCAGAAAAGAAAATGAGCCTAGGTGAAACCAATTCATGACGACTCCCAAGCCCGTGGTTGCTAATCCAAATCTAGTCGCCGGCACCAAACAAGCCTTGTTTCTACAGGGCTTTTCATTATCTAGGTCCGGAAACTTTAACGAAATACTTATATTTTGGCAGCGTTTTCGGATACAATAGCGAAAATTCCGCAAGTCCTTGCGATGACAAAGAGACGCAACCCCACGCCTCGCCGTCCGCGACTCAATCCAACCCCACCGGTCGTCAGTTCAAGAAGGAGCATTCGATGTTAGCAGGCCAGCCATCTTCCGAGCGGATTCCGTGTTACTGCGCCCTGTGCATCTCGCACTGCGGTGCAACTGCCGTCATTGAGAACGGCCGCTTCGTTGCGCTCGAACCTGACCCATCCCACCCGACCGGCAAGGCGCTCTGTGCCAAGGGGCGCGCGGCACCCGAGTTGGTTTACCACTCGAAACGTCTGCACTATCCGTTAAAGCGCACGCGACCCAAGGGCGATTCCGACCCGGGCTGGCAGCGCATCAGTTGGGTCGAAGCACTCGACACTACCGCGGCGCAATTGCGCCGCATCGCGGAGGAGCATGGTCCGGAGAGCGTTGTCTTTAGCGCAGTCTCCCCGTCCACGTCGGCAGCGGATGATTCGGTGGCATGGATCCGGCGTTTGATGAATGCGTTCGGAACCCCGAACCTGTGCGGGGCGATGGAACTGTGCGGGTGGGGACGGTATCAAGCCACCCAGTATACCTTTGGCGCAAGTGTCCCCGGCAATTACATGCCCGACCTGGAACATGCCGGCTGCATTTTGTTTTGGGGCTATAACCCGAATGTCGCGCGGCTGGTTCACGCGACCGCCACCGTGGACGCGCTCAAACGCGGCGCGCGCCTGATCGTCGTCGATCCACGCCGGACGGCACTCGCGAAAAAGGCCAACCTCTGGCTGCAGGTGCGACCCGGGACCGATGCGGCCCTCGCGCTGGGCATTGCCAATGTCATGATCGAACGCGGCTGGTACGATCGCGAATTCATCCGTGAATGGACAAACGGTCCCTTGCTCGTGCGCGCCGACAACGGCCGGCTGCTGACCCATCGCGATCTTGCCGCCGATGGAAACGCGACGCAGTACGTTGCCTGGAGCGAGGCGCTCGGTCGTCCAATTGTTTATGATCCTGCGACCGGCGATTATCAAGGTGATCAACCCGCGCTGTTCGGCACATTCACGCTAGAGACGCGGCAGGGCAAGGTTGTCTGTCGTCCGGCGTTCGAGCTTGCCGCCGAACTTTGCCGTCGCTATCCACCCGAGCGTGTGGAATCGATCAGCGGAGTCGGTCGCGACCAGGCTGAGCGCGCCGCCGCGATGCTGTGGGAGGCACGGCCGGTCGCCTACTATGCCTGGAGCGGCGTGGAGATGCAGACGAACTCCACCCAGATTGCGCGGGCGGTTGCGCAACTCTCCATCCTGACCGGCAGCTTGGACATCCAGGGAGGCAACGTCTTGTTTTCCTCAGTGCCGAGCACGATGGTCGAAGGGTTTGAATTGCTGCCGGCGAAGCAGCGCACGCGGGCACTCGGATTTTCGGAACGACCGCTAGGTCCATCGCGGTGGGGGTTTGTAACCTCGGACGAGTTGTATCGAGGAATCCTGGAGCAACAACCTTATAGCGTGCATGGCCTGGTCGGCTTTGGCGCAAACCTGCTCCTCGCTCAT
>JBLMXX010000178.1:0-11642 GCA_050257995.1 Acidobacteriota bacterium
GGGCACCGTATCGTCATCTTCTCAGGCGGCGCGGCCAAAGACGAATCCGCCATTTTTGAGGAAATTCGCGGGATTCGTGACGGCGGTGGCTTTGGGTCCATTATCGGACGAAATTCCTTCCAGCGCCCGAAGGCTCAAGCACTCGAGTTTCTCAGCACCGTCATGGGAATATATGCCGGACGGATCAAATAGACGAATTGACCATGCACGGGCATATTGGCGAGCGGGTAGCTGAACGGGCAAAGTCAGTTGAACTTTGCCCGTTCGTTCTAGTGCTTGAAGATTCGCTTTTTCTATGCTAGAATGTCTCGCAGTTGGTCTGCAAACAGCTCAAAGGAGAGAATCTCGATGCGAGAAGTGTTCGTCGCGATCGCCCAATTTCATCCGCGCCTCGCCGAGCCACAAGCGAACCTTGATCGCATCGGCGAGATTATCGACCACATCGGCGCCGCGCAAAAGGTCGACCTCATCGTCTTTCCGGAACTGGCGACCACGGGTTATGAGTGTGGCGTCCGTTTCACCGAACTGGCAGAGCAAGTGCCGGGTCCCACCATTGAAGCGCTGGCAGAGCGAGCGCAGCGCTACCAGACGTACCTCGCCTTTGGCATGGTCGCCAAGCACAAAGTGGAGAGCGTGGTGTACGACGCCGCCATTCTGCTCGGGCGAGACGGAAAAGTGATCAGCCAGTATCGCAAGGTACACTTGAAGCCGGAAGAGCGTCCCAATTTCCGCGGCGGCTTTCGTTTCCCGGTGATCGAGACCGATTTTGGTATCGTCGGCTTGCTCCTCGGTTGGGACCTGGCCTTCCCGGAAGCCGCCCGAAGCCTCGCCTTGGACGGTGCGGAACTGATCGCCGCGCCGGCGAATTGGGAGACCCAGTTCATTCAGGAATGGCGGGCCTATCTCATCGCGCGAGCGTTTGAGAACTCGCTTTTCATTGCTGCCGCGAACCGCATCGGCGATGAATATACCTATTCATTCGGCGGCGAGAGTGCGGTGGTCGGTCCGCGCGGCGAGACGTACGCGCACGTAGGTCCCGATGAGAATGATCGCCCCAAAGAGGCGTATGCCATTGCCAAAATCGATCTGGACAATGTCAAGAAATATCGGGAGGAACTCCAAATCATGCAAAGCCGCCAGCCCACGGCATACCGCAGTGTGGTGAAGAATTATTGACGGGCGGCAAGAAACAATTCGGGGATTGAGATTGAATCGACGATGAAGCGAATCGACTTGCGCAGTGATACGGTGACCCTGCCGACGCCGCAGATGCGGGAGGCGATGGCGAAGGCAGAACTGGGCGACGACGTTTTTGGCGAAGACCCCACGGTCAACCGTTTGGAGGAAATGGCAGCCGCCAGGGTCAACAAAGAAGCCGCCGTTTTTGTAGCCAGCGGGACCATGGCGAACCTGGTCGCCCTGCTGGCACACTGCGGGCGCGGCGATGAAGTGATCCTGGGAGACAAAGCCCATACCTTCATGAATGAGGTCGGCGGCATCGCGGCGTTGGGCGGCATTCAGCCGCGCACGATCCCCAACCAGCCCGACGGCACATTGGCGCTCGAAGATGTCAAGTCTGCTATTCGCGGCGACAATGTCCACTGGCCGCGCACGCGACTGATCGCGCTCGAGAATACGCACAATGCCTGCTACGGGTCGCCGCTCCCGCCGGCATATCTCTGGTCGGTGGCGGAGGTGGCGCGTTCGCATGGACTCAAGATTCATACCGATGGCGCGCGGATTTTCAATGCCGCGGTGGCATTAGGTGTTCCCGTCGCCGAACTGGCACGCTATACCGATACGATCTCGTTCTGCCTGTCCAAAGGATTGAGCGCGCCGGTGGGCTCGTTATTGTGCGGTCCCCGGGATTTCATCGCCGAGGCGCGCCGCCAGCGCAAAATGGTCGGCGGCGGCATGCGCCAGGCGGGTGTCCTGGCGGCAGCGGGAATTGTTGCGCTGGAGACGATGGTGGACCGTCTCGCCGAGGATCACGCGAATGCGAAATTCCTGGCCGAGTGCCTGGCCGACATTCCCGGCATCCTTGTGGACCCGGAGCGGTGCAAGTCCAATATCATCTTCTTCGATCTCGACCCCACCGTCATTACGGCGAGCCGGCTCGCGGAGCGAATCCGGGAAAAGGGCGTCCTCATCCAGGTCGCGCAAGAGCAGCGGATGCGGGCGGTGACACATTACGGAATAGAGCGCGCCGATATTGAAGCTGCCTTTGGGGCGGTCAGATCAGCTCTGAATGCATAGCCAGGTAACGTAAGACGCTCGGCCAAACTTACGGCGGATGGCCATCCACTCACATCGGAGTCTTCAATGGTCACTAAATTGATGGGTACCCTGTTGTTTGTCGTCGGTTTCTTTTTGATTTCGCTCGCCACCCTGTCCGTGCTCGAAATGATTTCACTAGGCGGAGCCTTTGAGAGAATCATACTCTATATCGGCGGCTTGATTTTGTGCATCATCGGCTACGTCATGGCACGCGACAAGCCGCTGGCGCCGTTTGATTGAAAGACCCAGGGCAGACCCTTTCGAACCCAGGGCGTGTTATCCACGTTCTGTTCCTTCTTATCTCGCGGCCGCTGGCAGGGACGCGAAAACTGCTCCTGATCGCACCCTGTTCTCAGCCAATATCCCTTGATCAGGCACCTATCCCTGCACGCTTCTGCAGGTCGACCAGGTGTTTTTTTATTAAATGGGGGAAATGTTGCAGGATGTAAAAAAAGATCTCCCGGATCGTGGTCAAGACCGAGCGGCAGAATTATCGAAAACCAACGATGCGCTACAGGCGGAGATTGACGAGCGCCGGCGTACGGAACAAGCCTTGATGCAGAGTCGGGCTGAGTTCCAGGCACTCTTGGAATCGGCACCCGACGCGATCGTGAATGTCGATGCCGATGGTCGAATCGTCCTCGTCAACAGTCAGACGGAAAAGATGTTCGGCTATTCCCGCGAGGAATTGCTGGGCCAACCCGTCGAGGTCCTGATCCCTCCCCGTTACCATCGAGCCCACATTCACCATCGCGGCGGTTACACGGCAAGCCCGACCACACGCCCGATGGGAATTGGCCTCAAACTGGCGGGGCGGAGAAAGGAGGGCAGTGAATTTCCGGTGGAGATCAGCCTGAGTCCGGTGCGAACTCAAAATGGGTTCTGCGTCATGAGCATCATCCGCGACGTTTCAGACCGCCAACGGGCGGAGGAGCGTCTGAGCGAAAGCGAATCACGGTTCCGCACCCTCGTCGAACAGGTGAGGGATTATGCCATTTTTGGATTGGATCGCCAGGGAGTGGTTACCAGTTGGAACAAGGGTGCCGAGCGGGTCTACGGCTATGGGAGTGAGGAAATCGTGGGGCAACATTTCTCCCGGTTTTTCACTCTGGCGGAGAAATCGAGCGGGAAACCTCCTCGAGAACTCGAAATCGCCGCCGCCGAGGGGGTTTTTAAGGAAGTGGGACAACGCGTGCGCAAAGACGGCGTCCGCATCTGGGTGGATGTCCTCATTACCGCCCTGCGCGACCCCGATGGGACTCTGCGCGGCTTTGCCAAGGTCACTCGCGATATCACCGAGCGCAAGCGCGCCCAGGAGGAAATCGCAAAGCTGAACGAAGAGTTGGAGCATCGGGTACACGAGCTGTCCAGTGTGAACCAGGAACTGGAAACCTTTTCCTATTCGGTATCGCACGACTTGCGTGCGCCACTGCGAGCGATTGCAGGCTTTAGCCAGGCGCTCGAGGAGGATTACGCGGATGTTCTGGACAAACAGGGTATGGATTATGCCCGGCGCGTCAATGCCGCCACGCAGCGCTTGAACCAGTTGATCGACGATATGCTAACGTTGTCTCGGGTGACTCGCAGCGAGATGAGCCGGGACACGCTTGCCGATCTCAGCAGCATGGCGCAATCGATTGTGGCGCAATGGCGGGCGACACAGCCTGATCGCCAGGTCGAGATCGTGATCCAACCCCACCTGGAGACGCGCGGGGACCCTCGGCTCTTGCGCATTGCTTTGGAAAACCTACTGGGCAATGCCTGGAAGTTTACGTCCAAGGTCCCGCGGGCTCGCATCGAATTAGGGACGGCAGGCACAGAAGATGACCGGATCGTTTATTTCGTACGGGACAATGGCGCCGGTTTCGATATGACGTATTCCGACAAATTGTTCGGGCCTTTCCAACGCCTACACACGGCCACCGAGTTCCCGGGCACCGGCATCGGACTGGCGACGGTACAGCGCATCATTCATCGGCACGGCGGTCGGGTGTGGGCCGACAGCGTCGTCGGAGAGGGTGCGACCTTTTACTTTACGCTATAGGACAGAATACAGAATGTTGAATAGTACCATCTTGCTGGTAGAAGATAATCCTGACGACGAAGCGTTGACTCTCCGCGCCTTTAAAAAGAACAATATCCGGAACGACGTGGTCATCGCCAGAGATGGAGTATTGGCGCTCGACTATATCTTTGGCACAGGTGCACATGCAGGTCGAGATCCGGAGGACAGGCCCGTCGTTATCCTCCTCGATCTCAAACTGCCCAAAATAGACGGATTGGAAGTTTTGCGCCGTCTTCGTTCAGACCAGCGGACACGGTTGACACCCGTCGTCGTCTTGACCTCTTCGAAAGAGGAACAGGACTTGATCCAAAGCTACTCGTTGGGCGCCAATTCCTACGTCCGCAAGCCCGTCGATTTCACCGAGTTTATGGAAGCGGTACGCCAATTGGGGATGTATTGGTTGGTCTTGAACGAGCCGGCTCCATCGAAAGGAAGATTGTAGGTGGGCAATCTACTCCATGTCCTCATCGTGGAGGACTCGGAAGACGATACATTTTTGCTCATCCGTCAGCTCAAGCAAGGGGGCTACGACCCAACTTACGAGCGGGTCGAGACATCTAGGGATCTGGTCGAATCACTGGACCGGCAGCCCTGGGACATTGTTATTTCCGATTACGCCATGCCGCACTTTGGCGGGCTGGACGCCTTGCGTATCGTCAAAGAACGACGCCCGGACCTGCCCTTTATCCTCGTTTCCGGTACGATCGGCGAAGACACGGCAGTGGCGGCCATGCGCGCCGGCGCACAGGATTACATCATGAAGAGCAATCTGGCACGCTTGGTTCCGGCGGTCGAGCGCGAACTGCGGGAAGCCCAAGTACGGCGGGCACGCCAGCAGGCCGAGATGGAATTGCACCGGAGCGACGAACGCTTTCGGCTCACCATCGAAGGCATACACGATTATGCCATTTTCATGTTGGACCCGGACGGTCGGATCATCAACTGGAACGAGGGCGCGGAACGGGTCTTTGGCTACAAGGTGCCGGAAATCATCGGTCAGCATTTTGCACGCTTTTATTTGCGCCAAGACCAGGACAGCCACAAGCCCCTGGAGGCTTTGCGGAGCGCGGAGGCAGAGGGGCGATTCGAAGACGAGGGCTGGCGATGCCGCAAGGACGGGACCCGGTTCTGGGCGGACAGTGTCATTACCACGCTGAGGGATGACACCGGAAACATGCGGGGCTTTGTCGAGGTCGCCCGCAATATCACCGAGCGCAAGCAGGCCCAGGAGGAAATCAAACGCTACAATCTGGATCTGACCCATGCCTACGATGCCACTATTGAAGGATGGTCTCGCGCGCTTGACTTACGGGACCGGGAAACGGAAGGGCACACCCTACGCGTCACAGAATCGGCGGAAGAGTTGGCGCGCTTGATGGATTTTAGCGCAACTGAATTGGTGCATTTGCATCGCGGGGCACTGCTGCATGACATTGGCAAGATGGGCATCCCGGACCGGATTCTGCTCAAACCCGGAGGGCTGGATGCAGAAGAATGGGATGTGATGCGGCTACATCCCACCTATGCCTATGAATGGCTTTCGCCCATAGTATTTCTCGCGCCATCCCTCGATATCCCTTACTGCCATCACGAGAAATGGGATGGAAGCGGCTACCCCCGCGGACTCACCGGGGAGGAGATTCCCCTCGCCGCGCGTATTTTCACCGTTGTCGATGTTTGGGATGCCCTCACGTCGGATCGCCCGTACCGCACCGCCTGGCCCAAGTCACAGGCGCGGCGCTATCTCCGCATGCAGAGCAACATACAATTCGATCCAAGAGTTGTGGAAGCATTCCTGGATTCGAGAATCGGTGACAATGGGCACCGGTAGCAGACGTAGGGGCACAAACTGACGTGCCGCCAGGTCTGCGCGTCGTCGAATAACCAACATCGCAAATGGGAGGAGGACACTTGAAACGCGCATTACTATCCGTTTCGGACAAAGCCGGGCTGGTCGATTTTGCCCGTACGCTGAGCGCAACGGGAATTGAACTGGTGGCATCCGGCGGCACGGCGGCAGCGCTCGAAAAAGCAGGTCTACGTGTCCGGACCGTCGAATCCTTGACCGGATTCCCGGAGATGATCGGAGGACGCGTGAAAACACTCCATCCCGCCGTTCATGCCGGGATCCTGGCGCGCCGCACACCCGACCATCTGGCGGAACTGGAGGCACACCACCTGGCACCCATCGATCTCGTAGTCTCCAACCTCTACCCCTTCCAGGCGACTGTTGCCAAGCCAGGCACCACACTTGAGGATGCCGTAGAGCAAATCGACATTGGCGGCGTGGCACTCTTGCGCGCGGCGGCAAAGAATTTCGAATGGGTGACCGTGGTTTGTGACCCGGGCGATTATGGCTCGGTGGGTGAGCAGGTCGAGCGCGCCGGCGACACGACGCGCGAGACGCGCGCCGCGCTGGCGCTCAAGGCCTTTCGTCATACGGCGACCTATGATGCCGTCATCTCGGAATACCTGGCGCAGCGATTGGGTGAAAAAGATTTCCCGGCGACTTTGACGATGGCGCTTGCCAAAGTGGATGACTTGCGCTATGGCGAAAACCCGCATCAGCACGCGGCGCTGTATCGTGGGGTGGGTCGGGTCGGGCTGGCGGATGCTACACAGTTACACGGCAAGCCGCTATCTTTTACGAACTGGCTCGACGTGGAAGCCGCGTGGCGCGCGGCGAATGCCTTCGAGTCGCCCGCGGTTGCCATCGTCAAACACGTCACGCCATGCGGCATCGCGAGCGCGGAAGCCATCTCCCGCGCCTATCTCGAGGCACGCGAATGCGATCCGGTCTCGGCGTTTGGCGGCGTCGTCGGGCTGAACCGTGCCGTGGACGTGGCAACGGCAAACGCGATCTCTGAAATCTTTACCGAAGTGATCATCGCGCCACAGTTTGACGAGGGCGCCCGCGAAATCCTGCAAAAGAAAAAGGACCTGCGCTTGCTCGAATGCAAGACCAGGAGAATGCAAGACCGGGAACTGCGGACTGTCGGGGGGAGTTATTTATTGCAGGAGCCGGACAGTGCGGATGCGCTGGAATGGCGCGTGGTTTCCAAGCGCCCTCCCACTCCTGAGGAAGAGCGCGCCCTCCGGTTCGCCTGGAGCGCCGTCAAACTCGTCAAGTCGAATGCCATTGTGCTGGCTCGCGAGACGCACACGGTGGGAATTGGCGCGGGGCAGATGAGCCGCGTCGATTCCGTCAAGATTGCCGTCGAAAAAGCCGGCCCCAAAGCAGAAGGTGCGGTCCTGTCATCCGACGCCTTTTTCCCATTCCCGGACGGAGTGGAGGCGGCGTGCCGAGCAGGGGTCACGGCTATCGCGGAAACCGGCGGGTCTGTCCGTGACCAAGAAGCCATTGAAATGGCCGACCGTTTTGGAGTGGCGATGGTGTTTACGGGCACGCGACACTTTAGGCATTGATTAAAAAAAGCGGAGGGGCTGTCCCAAAAGTACCGGGAGCCCCTCCGCTTATGCCTCATCTCGCAAACGCCGCATCGCCATCGGGAGTCGCAGCAGTAAATCACCCGCAACGGCGCCGGCTCTGCCGATTTCCTCCTCTGCAATTTTCCCCGCGAGTCCGTGTAGGTACGCTCCCACGACCGCCGCGTCAAATGGGTCCAGTTTTTGCGCCAAGAGTGCCGTTATGGTTCCGGCGAGCACGTCTCCCGTGCCGGCGGTGGCGAGTGCGGGTGTCGCAAACGGAATCAGCATCGCACGGCCATCCGGACCGGCGACGACCGTATGCGCTCCCTTCAATACAATCACCTGATGCCACAGGGTCGCGAATCGCCGCGCAATACTCAGGCGGTCGCTTTGAACCGCGCTCGTTTCCAGCCCACAGAGAGTCGCCATTTCGCCTGGATGGGGAGTGAGAATCGCCGGGGTATCTTCCAGGTTCTTCCACCACTCTGGTGTTTGTGCCAGCGCATAGAGTGCATCCGCGTCGATCACGAGGTGTTTGGGGCGTTCGGTAGAGCGCCAAGTGAGTTGGACGAACTCGATTGTCTTTGGATTCCGCCCGAAACCCGGTCCGATCAACAGCGCATCATAATCACTCGATCCGCGGAGAAGGACCCCGGCGGCTTCCGGAGTCAAGACGCCGGCATCATCCGGCAAGGGCAGAAAGGTCGTCTCGTGCGCGGCGGAGGCGACCATGGATTGAATAGCGCCTGCCAGTGCCAGCGTGACAAGCCCTGCTCCCGCGCGTGCCGCCGCCGACCCCGCGAGGTACGCCGCGCCGACGTAATTGATAGACCCCGCGCAGATCATAGCGTTGCCGTAGGTCCCCTTGTGCGAGTTTTGTGGACGCGCCGGCAAGCGCGCCGTGACATCGTCCACCGTCGCAACCTCGGTCTGGATATCGTCTGCCCACGCGGCCGGAATATCAATGTCCGCGACGATCAGTTCGCCGACCGACTCTGTGCCCGGGAAAAGCAACTGACCGATCTTGGGGAAGGCAAATGTCACCGTAAAGTCCGCATCCAGCGTCGCGGGGTCCTGCGCGCCGGTATCCGGGTTCAATCCACTCGGCAAATCCACAGCCACGACCAGAGGAGCAGGCCGGACGGGAATTACGGGCGAGGGAATCAGATTCCGCCATTCGTTTTTCACGCGTTTTTCGGCAGTCGCCCTCACGACTCCCATCACGTCTTTTAGCCGTCCCTCGATCGGTCGCGCGACCCCTGTTCCGAGCAAAGCATCGACCAGAACATCACTGCGGGCGAGCAAATCTTGCAGCGCGCTCAGGTCTTGGTCGCTTTCGGATTGCGTAATCGGAATCCCATGTTCTATGCACCGCTTGAAATTCAGGTCGTCAACCCCACCGGCTCGTTTCCAAGCATAGATTGAAACATCAGCGCCCATCTCACATAAATAGCGTGCGCAGACCAGCCCGTCGCCGCCGTTATTGCCAGGACCCACAAGCACCAGGATGCGATTGTTACGCGTACCCCGCCCCACCAGTTTTGCCGTCATGACATCCGCTACGGCTTTGCCGGCTTTTTCCATCATCATCGCGAATGTGTTTCCGCTCTTGTCGGCGCGCTGTTCCAGGGCGCGCATCTGATCGGCTGTGACGAGTTTCATCGTAAACCCTTCTTCCCCTTTGATTGGCGTCTCATTCTCTTCTCCACTCGTTGCCATGCCTCGCGCACACGGTTGACCTTTTCCGGTGCGGCCTGTTCCTCGGCATAGTGGACGGCGATATAGGCCTCCGTGATGGTATCCATCTGCGGCGTCTCTTCTGGAAACGCGTGCTTGAGCCGGGGCAGGAATTCGTAGGGCGTTTCCGCGGCGCGGCGCGGTAGACCGGCTTCAGCAGCACGCGCGACCAGCGCGGCGTAAATGCGCCGGATCGACTCTGCGGTCTCGTCCCAGTGATGTCGCGGTCGGGGCTTGGCGGACCGCCGGCTTTTCCGCACGCGACCATCCCTTTCGTCGCCATCCATCAATTCACGCGTGTATTCTTCGTCTTCATACTGCTTCATCCGGCGGTTCAACACCCGCGCCAACCAGTAGCCCGCGCCAATGACGAGCCCGATCACCAAGAGTGTCCTCAGGACAGGGAGAAGCCATTCGACGACCGCGGCATTTTGCTGAAGCCGATTCCAGTTCTCCTCTGCACCCGAGGGCAGGACCGGCATGATCTCGTAGAGCCCCTTTAGGCGACCAAAGATAGGGGCAAGTAGGTTGATGAGCCACTCGGCTACGAAACTAAACGGGATTAAGAAAATGTAAAAGAGCGCGCCGAAGATGGCGGCCAGTGGAGCGAGAAGCATAAAAATCGCACCGGCAGACTGGAGCGTAAAGAATTGCAGGATCGCCAAGCCGAGGAAGATCACCAGCGCCGCCGAAGCAATCAGCGTCACGGCCCAACGCGGGCCAAGGGGGATCACGCCGGATATGTCGTCCATCCGCGCGAGCGCAATCGCGAGCAGTGAAACGAAAAAGTAGATGAAAATCCACGACGTCGCGTCATAGGACAATACCAGACTCGCGGCGAGAAAGAGAAGAAAAAAGACGACAATCCCCAGCCGAAATTGAAAACCTGTGAACCAAAGCGTGAGCGGGCGCTGAGCAAAACCCAGACCACGGATGAATACGTAAAAGACACCAATGGTTGCGACAAGGGCAAGTGGAATATCGGTCCTGAGCGTCACGACAGAGATCACATAGCGCGGCAGCCACGCCAGGTCGAAGAGCGCGTAATTGGTATACACTTCGGCCCGGAGGATCGTCAGGAGCGTAACCAGTGCAATGCCAAGCGTCATTGCCTGAAGGACACCCCAGCGCCACTTTAGAGTTGGGAGTGTGCGTCCGGTCAGCAGAGCGAGCCAATACGCGGAAAAGATTGACAGGGATGACAGAGTGCGGGGAGAACCCATTAACACTGCAATAAAGGCCAGGACGCTATAGACCCAGCAGGTCTCGGCAGCCGCAAGGAGCGCAAAGCGCAACTCGCGCCGAGGAGAGATTTTAAATTTCAGCCCCGGCAGGTTCCTGATCAATGCTTCACCATCCGTACGACGATACCTTCCAATTCTTCCGGCGGGGTCCAGACCTCGTCCAGTGAGAGCAGCGCGAGCTTTCGGCCCACGCGCCGCAATTGAAGCATCTGCGCCACCAATTCATTCGTGACGACACCCGTAGTCATGACGAGGGTTGCTCCCCACGGCAGTTTAGGACTTTCCGTTCGCAACAATACCTCAATTGGAGTCGTCACGAACGAAGTCACCGCCGCTAACGCCTCGAGGATATGACGCAGATGGTCCGGGTCACGGCTCGGCAGGATTTTGAGCCGCTGATCGGATTCGGGCCAAGTGCCGTTCGCAATCATGCCGACCGCGTATTTATGCTCGGCACCGAAATTCGCAATCGAGGCGGCGAGACTGATCACGCGCTCCAGCAGTTCGGGATTTACGCCCTGCCAGGCCTGGGCAAAGGTCGCCACGTTGACGAAGAGCACCCATTGGTAGGTAATGGTAGGATCGTATATTTTCACTTGAAGCTCGCCGGTACGGGCGGTGGCGCGCCAGTGGATGTGCTTGGGCGCGTCGTCCGGACGGTATTCCCGCACCCCGCGCGGCCGCGTCGGATCGTTCAGGAATTGCACACGCGCCTTGATGTCGCCCAGGGGGTCCTTGGGCGGCAAGCCCCAGTCCTCCATCGGCAGGACGCGCGGGTAAACGATCAAGCGGTCGGTCCGGGGACTGACCCGCTCGCGCTCGAACAATCCAAACAGGTCGCCCGATTTCATGCGCGCGGGTCCGAGGATAAAATAACCGCGATGTTGGCA